>NZ_DASVSF010000075.1 GCF_036388275.1 Longimicrobium sp. | reverse complement strand
GACGGCGCTTCCCGGCTCCATCCGGTCGACGAACCAGAGCCGCTCCTGCGCAAAGGACAGCGGCAGCGCCCCCGTGCGCTCCACCGGCACGATGGCGGAAACCTTCGGTGCGCTGCGCGCCAGCTTTGCGGCGCGCGCCATCTCGAGGATCCGTTCACGTTCGGCGATCGACAGCGTCGTGCTCATCGGCTCTGGAGGCAGTTCGTTGTTGCGATGGAAGGCGGCTGATCCGTCATCCCACGTCGGCCGCGCGGACCAGCGCAAGCAGTGCTTCGATCTCGTTCGGATCGAACTCGGCGAGCTGGGCGTCGAGAAGGTGCTGGGCCGGCAGGGAAAGCTCGGGCTTTTCGAAGACGTCGTGGCGGCCCACCCGCTCGTACGAGGCCAGCGCCGGCATCACGTCGCCCGGCTGCCTGGCGCTTCGCGACTGCGGTTCGGTGCGGCGCGTGAGGTCGAACTTGCCGGACAGCTCGCCGGGGACGCCCGCCGGCACCCCCGTGGCGAGGCACCGTAAACACGCGTGTTGGAGATCGGTCCCCGATCCAAGCGGCCGGCACCTCCCCCTCACCGCCTCCGTGACTGAGGCGGGGTGCGGGCGAGGCGGTCCGATCACCCTGGCAGCACAGCTCTGGTAAGGGGGACTTGGACTACGCGGAGGCCAAAAACATAGGGAAATAAACGATAAGCCGCCGCTTGCCCTTGCGTCAACCGTTGTTCGAGAAATTTGGCACGAATGGATGCGCTGCGGGCCAGGCGACAAGACGCGGAAGAGCCGTGCGCGTGCTGCGGGGACCAGGTGTTTACGTCGAGGCAAACCGGCGAGTAACGATTTGGCGGCCGCCATCGCACTCGGGCTGGCTCGCGCGTGAGGCAGGAGAAGCGGATGCTGCTCAGACACTCCTTGTGAGGAAGGAGGGCGGGCGCTGTCGAGATGACGGATGCGCCGGTGAGCACCGCCCCCCGGCGCCCGGAAACCGCCCGTCCCCAACGACGGCGGAGCGTGGACGGGCGGCGTGGTACGAAGCCGCTCCGGTTCCGCCACCGCAACAAACGGCTGGCGTTCCAACCCTCGCACCTTTCACGCCTTGACGCTCACACCCGCACGTCGGGGCTGCGGGTTGCTATTTATGGCGAAGAACGATTACTTTTCCGGACCGAAGAAACGACGCTCACCCTGTCCGGCGAACGTTGCGCGCCACAGCGCGTACGGTTTGCGCGGGGGGGATACGACACCTTCCGCATCGAGAATGCGCGGGAGCCGGACCGCGCCGCACACGCCGGAGCGCCTTCACCGCTCCGGCCGCCGCCGCCGGGCCGTTCCGCCCCCTGAACCGCGAGAGCCACGCATGCCGACGGACGCGACGGACGACACCCGCACCTACATCGTCCTCGTCAACCACGAGGAGCAGTACTCGCTCTGGCTGGCGGACAAGGAGGTCCCCCTGGGCTGGTCGGCCGTGGGCAAGCCGGGCTCCAAGGAGGAGTGCCTGGCGTACGTGAAGGAGGTGTGGACCGACATGACGCCGAAGAGCCTGCGGAAGCAGACCCAGGAAGCCTGATCCGGCGGGACCCCGAAGCGCGGGGGCGCGCCGGACGACCATCACCACACCACCACACGCAATGACGCTGCACGCCGAGCCCGCACCCGGGCTCCTCCCGATCCCCCCCGTCGCCCTTCGCCCCGACGCGGCGCACACCCGGCACGTCCTCTCCATCCTGGACCTGTCGGCCGAGGAGGTGCTCTACCTGGCCCGGCGCGCGGTGCGGATCAAGCACGCCCCCGCCCCCCCGCAAACCCTGCGCGGCCGCACGGTGGGCGTGTACTTCCGGAAGACCTCCACCCGCACCCGCACCGGCTTCGTGGTGGGCGCCGGGCGGCTGGGCGCCACCGTGGCCACCTTCGGCCCCGCCGACCTGCAGATCAACACGGGGGAGACGGCGGAAGACACCGCCCGCACCTTGGCCGGCTACCTGGACGTGCTGGTGATGCGCACCAACGAGAGCGTGGAGGAGATGAGTACCTTCACCATGCACCCGGGGATGTCGGTGGTCAACGCCCTCTCCTCCGACGAGCACCCCACCCAGGCGCTGACCGACCTGGCCACCCTGCTGGAGCACTTCGGGCGGCTGGAGGGGCTGCACGTGCTGTACTGCGGCGAGGGGAACAAGACCGCCGCCGCGCTGGCGCTGGCCATGAGCCGCATCCGCGGGGCGCGGCTCACCCTGGCCACGCCCGAGGGGTACGGCCTCAACCGGCGGAAGCTGGCGATCGCGCAGGCGTACGCCGCCGACAACGGCGCCACGGTGGAGGAAACGCACGACGCCGGCGCCCTCCCGCGCGGGGTGGACGCGGTGTACACCAGCCGCTGGCAGGAGATGGGGGTGGGAAAGTCGGACCCGGAGTGGAAGAGCCTCTTCCGCCCGTTCGCCGTCACCCGGGCGCTGATGGAGCGCGTCTCGGGCCCTTCGACGGTGTTCCTGCACGACCTTCCGGCGGTGCGCGGCGAAGACGTGGACGACGAGGTGCTCGACGGGCCGCGGAGCCTGGCCTGGGTGCAGGCCCAGCACAAGATGTGGAGCGCCATGGCGGTGATGGAGTGGTGCGGCGCGGGCGTCGTGGACGCCGAGACCTCCCTCCCCTCCTGACCCCGGCCATGCAGCCCGCACTCCTCCTGCACACCCGCGGCGCCGCCGCGAACCCCCCGCCCCCCGCCCCGCGCCTGGCGCCGGGCGGGGACGGCTTTCGCGTGGGCCGCGGCGAGATCCACGCGCACCACGGCGAGATCGTGCAGGGAATGTTCTACTCCAGCGACGGGGCGGTGGAGCACGGGCTGGTGACCCTGCCCTGCACCCTGTTCCGCACGAGCGTGCGCTTCCGTCCCCTGCGCTCGGGGCCGCTCACGGTGGAGCCGGGCGACCGCGCGCGGGCCAGGGCCGCCGCGCGGCTCACGCTGGATGCGCTCGGGCGCACCGGGTGGGGCGGGGCGATCCGCATCGAGAGCAACGTTCCCGTGAAGTGGGGGTGCGGCTCGTCGACCACCGACGTGCTGGCCACCATCCGCGCGGTCGCCGACGCCTTCGGCGCGGTGCTGGACCCGGCGTGGATCGCGGGGCTGGCCGTGGCCGCCGAGACCGCGTCGGACTCGCTGATGTTCGGCCCCGGCCGCGCGGTGCTCTTCGCGCAGCGCCGCGGCCGCGTGCTGCTGGACCTGGGCGGGCCCCTTCCCCCGGTGCGGGTGCTGGGCTTCAACACCGAGGGCGAGCACGGGGTGGCGACGCTCAGCCTTCCGCCCGTTCCCTACACCCTGTGGGAGATCGAGGCCTACCGTACCATCCTGGGGCTGCTGCGCCGGGCGGTGGAGCGGCAGGACGCCGCGCTGCTCGGCCGGGTGGCCACCGCCAGCACCCTGATCATGCAGCGGCACCGCCCCAAGCGGCAGATGCCCGAGCTGCTCCACCTGGCCTCGGAGGCGGGGGCGCTGGGGGTGCAGGTGGCGCACAGCGGCACCGTGGCCGGCTTTCTCTTCGCCCCCGGCGCCGCGGCCGACGCCGGGATCGAGCGCGCGCGCGAAGGCCTGGACCGGCTGGGGGTGCCCGCGAGCTGGGAGTTCGCCGTCGACCCCGCCCCGCACCCGGAGGATCCCTCGTGAGCGGCCCCGTGATCCACGCCAGCTTCGTGGACGCCATCGCGCTTCCCCGCGTCGTCTGGCTTCGCCCCAACCTGATCGGGCTGGCCTTTCCGCTGATGAAGCTGCTGCCCGCGCGCTTCATCGTCCGCAAGGCGCTGGAAGAGGGCGAGCTGCGGCCGGGCGGCCTGATCGCCGAGACCACCTCCGGCACCTTCGGGCTGGCGCTTGCGATGGTGGCGCGGCTCGGCGGCCATCCGCTGACGCTGGTGAGCGACCCGGCCATCGACGCCCCGCTCAAGCGGCGGCTGGAAGACCTGGGCGCCACGGTGCACATCGTCCGCGAGCCGGGGCCCACGGGCGGCTTCCAGCAGGCGCGGCTCGCCGTTCTCGAACAGGTGCTGGCCGAGAACCCGGGGAGCTTCTGCCCCCGCCAGTACAGCAACCCGCACAACCCGGGGAGCTACGCCCCCTGCGCCGAGCAGCTGGCCCACGCGACCGGCGCGGTCGACTGCCTGATCGGCACCGTGGGGTCGGGCGGAAGCGTGTGCGGGATCTCGTCGTCCCTGCGGCAGATCTCTCCCGAGCTCGAGGTGATCGGGGTCGACACGCACCGCAGCGTGCTCTTCGGCCAGTCCGACGCCGGGAGCGGGCGGCTGCTGCGCGGCCTGGGCAACTCGCTGATGCCGCCCAACGTGGACCACACGGCGTTCGACCTGGTGCACTGGGTGGGCGCGGCCGAGGCCTTCCTGGCCACCCGCCGGCTGCACGGCGACCACGCGCTGTACGTGGGCCCCACCAGCGGCGCGGCGTACCTGGTGGCCGACGCGTGGGCGCGCGAGAACCCCGACCGGCTGGGCGCCGTGATCTTTCCCGACGAGGGGCACCGCTACCAGGACACCGTGTACGACGACGCCTGGCTGGAGGCGCAGGGGGCGCGCCTCGACGTCCTTCCGCGCGAGCCGGTGGAGTGGGAGCACCCCCACGACGGCGGCGAGCCGTGGGCGTTCTTCCGCTGGGGCCGCCGCTCGTACGCCGAGGTGATGGACCGGCCCGGCGCCGGGCCCAGGCTGGTGCCGGCGTGAGCGCGGAAAAGGCGCTGCTCTTCGTAGAAAGCAACACCAGCGGAACGGGGCGGCTCTTCGCGCGCACCGCGCGGACCATGGGGTTCGCCCCCGTGCTGATCACCGCCCGCCCCGAGAAGTACGCCTACCTCGCCGAAGCGGACGCACCGGAGGTGGTGGTCGTCCCCCGCGTGGACGAGGACGAGCTGCACGCGCTGGTGGCCGCGCGCTGGGGCGGAGCCGCCGGGGTGGCCGGGATCACCTCCAGCTCCGAGTACTTCATCGCCACCGCGGCGGCGCTGGCGGCGCGCTTCGGCCTTCCCGGGCCCGAAGCGGCCTCCGTCCGCGCCGCGCGCGACAAGTCGTGGCAGCGCCAGGTGCTGGCCGCCGGCGGCGTTCCCTCCCCCGCCTTCCGCGCCGTCTCCTCGGCCCCCGAGGCCGTGGCCGCCGCGCGCGAGATCGGCTTTCCCGTGGTCCTCAAGCCGGTGGACGGCAGCGGCAGCGTGGGCGTGCGCGCCTGCGCCAGCGAGGGCGAGGTGCAGGCCCACGCGGCGGCGCTCCTGGCCACGGCCGGCGAGAACGCGCGCCTCCTGGTGGAGGGGTTCGTGACGGGACCCGAGTTCTCGGTGGAGATGTTCTCCGGCCGCGTGGTCGGGATCACCCGCAAGCACCTGGGCACTCCGCCCTTCTTCGTCGAGGCGGGGCACGACTACCCGGCTTCGGTCCCGGCGGACGTCGCGCGGGCGCTGGCCGATTCCGCGACCCGCGGGACGGAGCTGCTCGGACTCGGGTGGGGTCCGCTGCACTGGGAGCTGCGTGTGGATGCCGGGGGGTGCGCGGTGCCGATGGAGGTGAACCCGCGGCTGGCCGGCGGCTTCATCCCCGAGCTGGTGCGCCACGCCCAGGGGATCGACCTGATCCGCGAGACCCTTCGTCTCGTCGTCGGCCAGACGCCGGAGGTCACGCCGGTGCGCCACCGGCACGCCTCCATCCGCTTCCTCTTCCCCCCGGCGGACGGGCGGCTGGACGCGGTCGAGGGGATCGACGGGGCGCGGGGGATCGAGGGCGTAGTGGACGTCGCCCTGTATCGCTCGGTGGGAGATCCGCTGGTCGTCCACGGGGACTTTCGCGACCGGATCGGCCACGTGATGGCCTGCGCGGACGGGTTCGATGCGGCGTCCGAGGCAGCGGAGCGCGCGCGGGACACGGTCCGCCTCCGGGTGGACCTTCCCGCGGCCGCGCCGCTGGCGGGCGCACGGGAGGGGGCGGCGTGAGCGAGGACACCGGGCGGATCCGCCGGGCGCTGGACCCGCGCGCGCGACGCATCGTCTTTGGCGACGACGCCGACCGGGCGATCCGCGACGAGCTCCCGTCGTACGTCCGCATCGACCGCGCGCACCTGGTGATGCTGGTGGAGCGCGGCATCCTTCCCTCCGAGCGCGGGCGGCGGCTCCTGGACGCGATGGACGGGCTGGTCGCCGACGGCTACGCGCCGCTCAAGGGGCGCGCGGCGCCGCGCGGGCTGTACCTGCTGTACGAAAGCTGGCTGGTGGAGACGTTGGGCGAGGAAACCGGCGGCGCCGTGCACCTGGCCCGCTCGCGCAACGACATCAACGCCACCGTCCTGCGGATGCGGCTGCGCGAGCCCTACGGCCGGCTCGCCGGCGAGGTGCTTCGCCTGCTGGCCGTGCTGGTGCGCCGCGCCGAGCGCCACGCCGGCACCACCATGCCCATCTACACGCACTACCAGGCGGCGCTCCCGGTGACTTTCGGGCACTACCTGGCCGGCGTGGCGCTGGCGCTCCTGCGCGACCTGCACGGGCTGGAGGCCGCGGCCGACGGGCTGGACCGCTGTCCGCTGGGCGCCGGCGCGGCGGGGGGAACCACGGTGCCCATCGACGCGGAGCGGACGGCGGCGCTCCTGGGCTTCGCCGATGGGGTGCTGCACTCGATCGACGCGGTGGCCTCGCGCGACCTGGTCCTGCGCCTCCTTTCGGCCGCGTCGGTCCTGGGCGTGACGCTCAGCCGGCTGGCGACCGACCTGCAGCTCTGGAGCACGGCGGAGTTCGGCCTGGTGGGCTTTCCCGACACCCTGGTCGGCTCCAGCTCCATGATGCCGCAGAAGCGCAACGCCTTTCTCCTGGAGCACGTGCAGGGGCGGGCCGGGGCGCCGCTGGGCGCCTTTACCGCCGCCGCCGTGGCCATGCACGCCACGCCGTTCAGCAACTCGGTCGCCGTCGGCACCGAGGGGGTGCGGCCGCTCTGGGGCGCGCTGGACGGGGTGACGGAGGCGGTGGTGCTCGCCCGCCTGGTCGTGGCCGGGGCCGAGCCGCGGCCGGAGCGGATGCGCGAGCGGGCGGACGAGGGGTTCACCGCCGCCACCGAGCTGGCCAACCGGCTGGTGGTGGAGACGGGGATGTCGTTCCGCCAGGCGCACCACCGCGTGGGCGAGCTGGTGACGGACGCGGCCGTGCGCGGGGAGCCGCTGGCGGAGGCGGCCGGCGCGCTCTTCCGCGAGCTGGGGATCGCCGCGGACGCGGCCGGGCTGGACCCCGCCGCGGTCGCGGCGGCGGCGGCGTACGGCGGCGGGCCGGCCGAAAGCGAGCTGCGCCGCGCCGTGGCCGAGCTGCGGCGCGAGTGGGCGGCCGCCGCCCGCCGGCTCCACGCGCGCCGCGAGCGGTGGCGCGAGGGCGACCGCGCGCTCGACGCCGCGGCGGCCGGGGTGCTGGCCGGCGGGGCTTCGACCGACGACGCGCCGGCGGTGCCCGCGGCGGAGACGCGGAGCCGCTGAGCGGACCGCGGGAGAACTACACGCCAGGTCGCCCCCGCCGCGGCTCGCGACGGGGGCGATCCGGCCTCCGGCTCGTAGTACGTCCGCAGCCCTCCACGGGATGGTCCACGCGGTGTCCAAAAAGTGGCGAGAGAGAGCGACGACCAGGTACTTGTCTTCGGCCGGCAATCCCCGCCATCTATCGCGAAATCGTAATGGCCGTTTGTGACTTCTTGTCGGATAGAAGGGTTGCAACAAAATGGCGGGTTCCTATATACTTGGTTGAAAACATCTGGGGTTGCCTCGATTTTCCGGTTGAGGTCTCCACCCGCCCGTTCAACGAGGTCCTGTCCTGCGCTGGCCTCAAACGATGCGTACCGGGTGGCGGCGTGACGCGAGCAAGGCGTTCGTGTGCCGCGGAGACCCGGTGCTCCGGGGTGAGGCAGTTTCTACAAACGCGTCGGGTGAAGATCTGATCCGGCGCCGACAGGACGCATCGCGGCTGGGCGGTGTTCCCCCTCGAACCGAGCGACGAAGTGACTGACACGACGACCACGGCCCCGCCGCTGCCAGCCGACCTCCACATGTCGAATGCGACCGTGCCTGCTCAGGGACTGGGTGCAGTGATCGTCGGCCTGGGACGAGCAGGGTTGGGTCTGCACATTCCCGTCCTGGAGAAGATTCTCCGTAACAGGAGCGCGGATTCACCCTTCGGGGCTGTCGTCGGTCTCGTCGACCCCGTGGGAGGGGGAATCGGCCGCGCGCTGCATCGCCTGGAATACGAATACGGATACGACCCACGGCCGATCCGCTTCGCGACCTCGCTGGCCGAGCTGACGGGCGTCGATCCGAACCAGGCGGTCGTGCACATCTGCACGCCGGCTGACGATCACGCGTCCACGCTGCGCGCCGCGACCGACGCCGGATTCCGGCGGATCATCGTCGAGAAGCCTTGCGCCGCCAACACGGCCGAGGTCGACGAGATGCGGCGGATCGCCGACCGCACGGGCGCCAGCATCGGCGTCGTCAATCCGTACCTGTACAGCCGCTCCGTCGCGCGCTGCAGGGACAAGATCCAGGAAGTGGGGCGGCCGCCGCACTACCTGGAATTCGAGATGTCGAAGCCGCGGATCACTCCTACGCTGGCGGGGCGCTCGAAGCCGGAATCCGTGATGGACGTGGAGCTGCCCCATCAGATCGCCACCGCGCTTCACCTTACCGGCGCGTCGAGCTACAGGCTTCTTCGCGCCGAAGTGCGGCACATGCACTACCGGGAGATGGATACCGAGCCGTGCCAGGTCGTCCCGAACATGGGAATCGGCGTCGTCGTCCTGGAGCTGGACGAGTGCGTCGCGGTCCTCGTCTCCTCGCTCGATGCGCTGACGCGCACGCGGGTGCTGAAGCTGCGCTTTCCGAACACGGAACACATCGAAGCGTTCCTGCCGGTTACGGGAGACGACCACATCAGCGTGATCATGGAGTACTCCGGCCGCAATACCGACGGGTCTACCGAGCAGACACGGGTCGAGAAGCTTCCCGACGACATGCTCGCGCGGTGCCTCTTCGACATGTACTCGCGGTTCGCCACCGATTCTCCGCAACTGAGCGACCTCACCTTCAACCGGAAGGTGATCGACGTGATGGACAAGGCGAAGGCGTTCGCACGCATTCGAAGGTAGGGCCGGTGGCGAACTGGTGCTCCCGGCCGCGGCCGGTTCATATTCCACGCTCACGGCCGGATGATCCGGCCGGTGAGCCCCGTCGACGTATCGCCATCCGCGGCTGAACGACACCATGGACGAACCACCGGCCCGGGATTCCGCGGCGATCACGGAACGCCTCGAAGCGCTTGCGGCCGCGCTGCGCACCGGCGCGAACCCGTTCCTCCACGGTCCGGAGATGCTGGACCTGCTGTACGGCATCAGCGGGTTCGGGATGAACTGGCTGGCCGCCCGGACCGGCGTTCCCGGCGTGCGGGAGGTGATTCTCGACCGCCTGTACGACGCGGTGAGCTCGCGGCCGGACGGAGCCGGCGTCCTGGCGGATCTCGGCCGGGTGCTGCGGTCGGACGTCCACCCGACCTCGTGGCTGAATACCGAGAAGCAGCGGCCGTGCCACCGGCTGATCGACCTGCTCGGACGGGTGTGCCGCGAGAACGCCGGCACCCCGCTGGGCGAGGCCGCCCTCCGCGAAGCCGTGGGCACGATCGTTTCCGAATCTTCCATGGTCACGCTCGACGTGCGCGGGCAGTGCCTGGACTGCATCGCCGAGTGTCTCGACGAGCTTCCGTCGCTGGACGTCGAGCCGCACCTGCTGGGGGTGGAAGAGATCGTATCGCGGTTCCGCCCCTGCCATGAGCGTGCGCTCGCACTGCAGGTGATGGATACGCACGACACCATCGACCCCCACGTGGCCTATCCGGACCGCCCCTTCCTGGACGTCCTCGGGCGTGCCGCCAGCGTGAAGGCACAGGAACGGGCCTTCGTCTTCGGGGCCCGGCTCGCGGATGCCGTGCTCCGCGTGCGGCCCAGCGAACGTGCGCGGTCCATCGCCGCGCGCGCCGGGGAAGGCCGTGCGGCACTGGCCGCGGTGCGGTCCGGGGTCCTCTCCTCCCCCGAGTTCGAGGCGTTCATCGCGGCGCGCCTTCCCAGCCGGGCCAGCGAGCTCGCCGACTACGTGGTCAACCGCCACCAGGTGCTCGTCGACGGCCTGACCCTCCAGGAACTGTTCCGGTGGCTGATCGCGGCGCCGGAAAACTCGTCCAGCGACCAGCGTTCGCGCCGGACGATCACGGCCTTCTTCCGGCAGGTGCTGGGAATGGGGCAGGCCGCCAACGCGGGGCTGGACGCGAGGCCGTTCTTCATCGACCACGGGTACGGCCCGGACGGCGACCAGCTCGACTGGCCCAGCTACGTGTTCCTGCCGGCGGGCACCATCTGGGGCAAGGGCGCGGGGGTGGACCTTTCCTGCGGGGTGGCGTTCGGCGGCGGCGTCGACCTCGCCGCCCACCGGGGCCGCGACGCCTCGTACATCGGGGGAAGCTGGTCGGCCACGCTGTACCATGGCCATTCGCACGTGGGGGGTACGCCGGGATCGCAGGGCGCAGAGTCCCGGGACCGCATCGTTCACTACGGCCTCACCGTCGACGACGGCGAGAGGCTTCCCTGGGGGGTGTACGTAGAAGCGGAGCAGCACGTGGGCGGCGGCGTGTACCCGGGGGTGCGCACCTGGCCGCTGGAACCCAGGCGCTGATCCGGGCGGATTCCGAAGAGGGTCCCGCGCGTTCGGCGGCGAGACCCGGCGGCTCCCCTGGATTCCGCGCCTTCGTGAGGCGCTTGCCAGGCTCGATTCACCCGATCCATTTTCCCGATCCACTACCGCGGAGCACCCGTGTCCAACTCCGATCATTCCGCTCACCCGGGCATGGCCGCCCTGGTGGGCGCCTACCAGGCTCCCCACGCGCTCTACGACCAGGCGAGAGCCCACGACGGGATCGCGTTCGACCCGGTCGCCAAGTGCTGGGTGGTCACCGACCACCGGGCCGTCCGGACCATCCTCGAGGACCGGCGGTTCACCTCCGACCTGCGCTTCGCGGGCGGGGGGAAGGCCGCGCCGGGCCGGCGGCCGTTCATCCAGGTCGCGGTCCAGAGGCAGATCATCTTTTCGGACGGACCCGAGCAGAACAGTGCCCAGCGGGTGATCCTGCAGGAGGCCGCGCGCAAGATGCAGGAGCTGTCCCCCTGGATCCGGGAGCTCGCGGCCGGATTGCTGGAGCCGCTGCCGGCGCGGGGCCAGTTCGACCTGGTGGCCGATTTTTCCCTTCCGTACGCGCTGCAGACCATCTGCAAGGTGTTCGGCATCCCGAGCGACGACCCGGTCCGGATGGCCGAGCTGGCGCAATGGTCCACCGTCCTGGCAGACCTCACCAGCGGCCACCTGAACGTGCGGATCCAGGACGTCACGCTGTTCGCGGACTTCTTCCGCAAGATGGTGGCGGTGCGCCGCACCTCGCCGTCCGACGACCTGGTCAGCTCGTTCCTGAAGGCGGATACCTTCGAGAGCGAAGACGACCTCGTCATCAACTGCATGGGCACCTTCGCCGCCGGCAGGATGACCACGCAGAAGCTGCTCGGCGACGGCGTGCCGCTGCTGTTTCCGCAGTGGGCCGCCTGGCGGGAGATGGTGACGGCGAACCCGGGGACGAGCCGGCGGCTGGCCGAGGAGATGCTGCGGATCGTGACGCCCACCCGCTACCTGGGGCGGCACGCCACCGAAGACGTGGACCTTTCGGAGGAGTGGGGTCCCGGCCACCTGATCCGCACGGGGCAGCGGGTCATCCTGTTCCTGGAGGCCGCCAACCGCGATCCCGCCCGCTTCCCCGAGCCGCATGAGCTGAAGGGCGAGCGGCAGCCGAACCCGCACCTGGCGTTCGGCCACGGCGCGCATCGCTGTCCGGGGGCGAGCATCGCGCGCGCGGAGATCCAGATCGCGCTGGAGACGCTGCTCGCGACCTTCGAGACGCTCGCTCCGAATCCGTCCGCACCGCCGGAGTGGGATCCGAACCCCAACCTCGGGGGCTACCGGTCGTACCCGGTCCTGTGCAGCTGAAACCGGGCGCTTCATGAACCAGGGCCTCGCCGGTGCGCCGGCGAGGCCCTGGTCACGAGAAGCGGGGGCGCGATCGGCGCGGACCTTCGGCCTAGCGGGCCAGGGGGTCCGGCCGGAGCTGGAAGCGGATCGCCTTGCTGGTGGCCCCCTTTCCGCCCTCCATGTGGAAGGGGGCGCGGGTGCTGATGGCGGCCCAGAGGCCGCGCCCCTTCCAGCCGGCGGCCGGGTCGTCGATGCGGCCGTCCATCCACTTGGTGTAGAACCCCATCGGGTAGGGAACGCGCAGGACCACCCACTTGCCGTCCTTGAGGACGAGGAGCCCCTCGGACTGGTTGCCGGTGTTGATGGGCACGTTCTCGCCCAGCCCCAGCGTGTTGAACTGGTCTACCCAGGTGTAGTAGCTCCCTTCGCCGCTCCCCGCGCTGGTGACGTTGCCCAGCTGCGGGAGGGGCTCGGCGTAGAAGCTCCACCCCTCCGGGCAGTGCTGACCGGTGGCGGTGGGCCCGTTCAGCGGGCCGCGGCACTTGCGGCGGTCGAAGCTGGCCATGTGCCCGCTGGCCAGGGCGGCCCAGTACACGCCGTTGCGGTCCACGTCGCCGCCGCGCGGCGAGAAGCCCTGGTTGGCGACGGCCGGGTTGTTCCACGGCACCTCGAACACCTCGGTGAGCGCGGTGTGCGGCGGGTTCGCGCCGGGGCTCAGCCGGATCAGCGCGCCGGGAAAGCCGAACGTGGTTCCCCACACCGATCCGTCCGGCGCCGGCGCCAGCGCGTACACCCCGCCTCCGTACTGCCCGGTGCCGATGCGCTTGTCCTTCGTGGGATCCACGGGCGCGTTCGGCTCTACGTACTCGTCGCGGCGGCCGTTTCCGTTGCTGTCCAGGACCAGCGCGGTCCATCCCTGCGCCCGCTCCTCGTCGCCCGTCTGGTCCCACAGCCGGGTGTTCACCCACCCGATCACCGGCCCGCCGCCGCTCAGCCACAGGGTGCGGTCGGCGTCCTCGGCGAACATCAGGTGGTGCGTGCCGAAGCAGGTGGAGACGTGCTTCATCTCCCGCGTCGCCGGGTCGTACACAGCCACGTGGCGGTTCGAGGCGTTGAGCGGGAAGAGCCGGGCAGACGGATGGCTCGACCCCGCCTTGCAGAAGTCCGGGTTGGGGGGCGGACGCACCGTAGAGGTGATCCAGACGCGCCCCTTCTCGTCGAGCATGGGGTTGTGCACGTTCGCCCGGCTGGTCCAGATCGCCTCGGTCCCCCAGTACGGCGAGGGGCCCGCCACCTGGGGCGGCGCCGCGCGCGGGGTGTTCGGGTCTCGGAGCGTCACCGGCACCCGCGTGGCCGTATGGGTGTTCGGGTCGAGCACCGGCAGGTAGTCGGCGCTCGCTTCGAGCACGGCGTACACCGGGCCGCCGGCGTTGACGGTGGGATTGCGGCGGTCGGTGGAAACCAGGTCGTGCAGGTACGCCTTGGGGTCGGCCCAGTCCCACAGGGTGATGACGACGTTCCGCTCGATCCCCTGCGGGCGGGGCGGCGCGGGCGGAACCTCGCCCGCCGCGATCCGGTCGGTCCAGTCGGCGAACATCCGCAGCGTGCGCGGAGCGCCCATGTAGCCCACCGTCCCCATCATCGCCCCGCCCGCCTGGCCTGCCCGCAGCCGGTGCTCCCACGCCATGGCGGACGAGTCGAAGGTGCCGAGCGCCGGGTGCAGCTCGCGCGTGCCTTTGCTCCCCATCTGGTGGCACCCCATGCAGGCGCCGTTCTTGAGCATCCGCACGTACTCCGCCTGGCTCTTGAACGCGGGGTTGATCCCGTTCCCCTCCGGGCCGGTGCCGGGAAACTCGCTCTCGGCCGGAACGCGGATCAGCGAGAACCAGTACCCGGCCGGGTAGTACTCCGCCGCGGCGCGCGCATTGGGGGCGGGGCTCGCCCGCAGGTTCAGCGTCGTCCCGGGCGCGGCCCGCTGCCTGGGTGAGTCGACCAGCCTGTACCCGCGCACCCAGACGTCGTAGCTCGCCGGCGGAAGGTCGGGGAGCAGGTAGCGCCCCTGGTCGTCGGTCACCACGATCTTGGCGAACTTCGTCGGAAGGTCCGTGGTCTCGGCGATCACCCACACCCCCGCCTCGGGGCCGCTCGCCCCCGTCACCACCCCCGCGATGTCGTCGGGATCGATCGCCGTGCCGGCGGAGGCGAGCTGCGCGCCGTGCGTGCAGGCGGCCCAGAGCAGCGCGCACGCCGCCACCGCCGCGCCCGCCAGGAGTGCCTTGGTCGTTTTCATCCGTCTGCTCCTGGATGATGTTTCGGCCGCGCTCCGCAGGGCGGCGGTACGCGGCCCGGGGACGCTCAGTTGCGAAGGGGTGCGACCCGGGAATTGTGCCGGGCTGCCGAGTGTCCGGACCCGGTCACATGATGAAGATATGGGCTGCAACCGGCAAGGGGCGGCGGCGGCGCAGTAGAGCCGTGGCGGCACCCGGTGGCCGACCCGCGCCACGAGCGACCGAGCCTGCTCCTAGCCCCCCTTATTGACGGCCCCCTGCCGACAGCACTTCATTTAGAGACGGAGTTCAATAATGATCGATGGCGATGAACCGACAAGTGAGGAGCAGATCATGACGCTGTCCGGGGAGGGGAGATGGTATGGATTCGTGTACCAGGACGAGAGTAGTGAGGACGTGCCAGGGCCGCGTCTTCTAAAGCTGGAACTGGTGGAGGCTGGTTGGTTCGACGGCTTCTGGGCATCGCTGGTCGACGATCCAGATCGGCGGGAACTGGAAAGGCTTGCCCCGAATTTGGCCATGGTGGATTTCGCGACGGCATATGCAAAGCTGCCTCCCGACCGCCGTTCCGCCATCCGCCGCCTGCACAAGCAATTCACCGCCTACATGAACGTGCAAGGCGACCTCGCGCGGGTCGCCCTGCTCGAGGTGATGGTCAGCGATACCACCGGCGGCTTGGGCGAGGGGGCCTGGGTCCAGGTGAAGCTTGGACCCGGAAAACTCCTCAAGCCACTGCGCAACGTGACAGAAGAGGACGAGGCGATTTTCTCGGAACTCGGGCTTACTCCCGCTACCGATGCACTTCCGACACTGCACCGAATCGAGGGTTTTGGATGGCCCGGGGCCGGGCCACGCGAAAGCCTTGGGCCGATTCTAAGCGCCCTCCATTTCCCGCAGGTGGAGGCCACGAACGAGGAAGATCCCGGTGCTCCGCCACATACGCCTCCGGGTGAAACGCCTGCATACGTGCATGTCGGGACCGTGACGTCCCCGATTCAGCGTCCTGTAGAAGAAATCCACAAGTGGCGGAAGTACTCTACGAAGGTGGTGGAAGTAGAAACGGAGGTGGTCGTCCGGGTCGGTAGAGGTGGCGTTCACGGCATGGCTCAGCCAGCGGCACCGGCGCCGCTCCCATCGGCCACCGCAGCATCACGTCCGCGCCCGGGACAGACGCCTGTGCCCACGTATCAGCGCTTCGTGGGCGCGCATGCGGTCGGTTCGGCGAACACGATCTCCGTATGGAACGACGCCGGCACTGTGGCTGCCTACGTGGATTTCGGATATCCCCTGGCCTGGAACCGCAACACGTACCCGGCTGGAACCCCGTATCCCTGCGTATGCTCAGACCCGCTGATAGTTCTGAGCCATTGGGATTACGACCATCTTTCGATGGCCAGATACGTTCGGGAGGCATTCCGCCGCCGCTGGATCGCTCCTCAACAGGTCATCGGGAGCGCAAGCATGCGCGAAGTATACATCAACCTCCTGCGCGAGAGTGCCAACGGGGGGGGAACTATACCTGTGGGAGCAGGCCCGTATGGGCCTTGTTCATACGGATTTTGGCTTCATCGTTCGCGCGACCGGTTCAGCTCCTAACGACGATGGGCTGGTGACGTACGTTCGTGCCGGGGACGGGTGTGTGGATTCGAGAGGGTCGTCTCGCGCACCTTCCGAGTGGCCCGCGAGGGCCGCGCCGGCATCGTTCGCAGTTGTGGAGCAATGTCATCGTGGACCTTTGGTCCGACCGTCTGGATTGCGGGGAGAGCCCATCGGCCCGGGCATTTCCAAGCCGTTCAAGCCGACGGATATCGTCGTCGAGCCGAACGATGCTTTCCCGGACCCAGCCTCTGCGCCGGAAACCGGGGCGAAGGCAGTTCTGGTGAACGACGTGAAAGCCCGCTACGTCGGTGCCGCGGGGGCGCGCCGACGGAATGGCAGCGTCTATGTGCCGTCCTGGGGGGGTGCGGGGTGGGCCATTTCACCAGCCGACTTCGTCGCGAACGGGGGGCTGATTATGGATTTCGGGCCGGACGGGACGGTCGCGCTCTCACCCACACCGCGCTCGCTGTGGGATCCACGAACAGCTCCCATACAAGCCGACGCCTTCGATCCGGTTCTCCGCAATCCCAAGAGCGATCCCGCAACGTGGCTGCCGGTGTGGGGCGCTGACCTCGGAGCATACTGGGAGTTCGAGAGTCCGGTTCGCCCCGGGTGGCCGTTGAGCGACGCGCGGCCGGCACCTGTGTCCTCCATGTCCAATGCTCCGGCCGTCTGTGAGGATGACAGGTTCGTCCTGTTGCCGGGTGACGCCGGCCTGCAGCATCATCCAGAGGTTCCTCCGGGCTTGGTCGTGATTGGGCAAGCGGCAGCACATCATGGAGCGCATACGTGGCTGCAGGAGGGCGCTCAAGCTCATATTCCGCGTCCCGGCGCACCGAATTGTGAGCACATCGTCTACTCTTATGGCACCCGCCTGACTGATTCGAAGGCAGGTGAGCATCCGTACGGTCACCCGAGCCCGGACGCCATCGCAGCTTACGAGGCAAGTGGGTGGGGAAGCACCCATCCCGCACCGGGAAACGGTTCAAACGTGCGTTTTACCCGGCTGAACACCGCTCCCCTCGATTTCCTGAGCAAAGCGGAGTACGATCCCTTAGGCATCGCCGTGCACTGCCAGACTGCACAGTGTGCAACAGACCGGGGGCACCGTAGCGGGAACGTGGCGCTCGGCTGGGATTGTGTTCAGGCCGGGCCGATTACCCAGGACCGCGTTCCGCTTGGCAAACCAACGGCCGGGGGAGCGTTGGTCCGGAGTTGTGCGAAATGCGGGCAAGCTACGAGATATTTCATCTGACCTGAGCCTAGGATCACGGTAGTCCTGCTCGGAGAGCAGAACCAAGCCATTTCACCCGGAAATCGTAGTGCCCGGTCCATCTATCGTAGAGGTATTCTCGGGCGGTGTTAAGCGGGATGAGCTTCTTCGTTCCGGAGAAGAACGCCCGCCTGCCGGCCGCGCAGCCAGCTGGTTTCGACCATCCCGCGGGGACCGGCCATGCCGCAGGACCGCCCTAGCAGCGTTGCGATTCCATGACCGTCCCTGATCTGGAGCGAAGGAGGATTCCATGAACGCGCTAGTCAGTGCCGTCTTGGGTACCGTGGTCTGTGGAACCGCCGCGGCGGCGGTGGCAGGTTCAAGCAGGCCGCAGGAACCTACATTCTCTACCTCTACTTACGAGGTATCGAACTGGAGAGCGGAAGCACTCAAGAACGTGCACGTCACCGAGGCTGAGCTCGCGGCCCGGGGCAGCCGGTGTATGAAGCTGAACAACTACTGGTGCCTGAAGGGCGTAGGGGCGAACGGAACGGCGGGTTGGGACGGCGGCCTGGGTGTGGATGATGATGGACACGCTGCCTTCCGCAGCGGTGTTTACGGCGCACGCGCGGCAGCCCGCAACCTGCGCACCGCGTACACCAAGCGCGGCAGGAAAACCGCCTGGGATATCATGTCTGTGTATGCTCCACCGGACGATTGCGTGGGAGGTGAGCGGAACCGGCGGCCGGATGGAAGCTGCCGACACGGCAAGAACCCGACAGCGACGTATGCGGCCCAGGTTGCCCGCGGGATCAGCGACGACATCCGCGCCGATCTGCGGCTGTTCACGCCCGCGGGTGCCGCGACGGAGAACCTTCACACCCTGCTCGCCAACATCGCGGCCTTCGAGATCGGCCGGCTTCGAGTACGGGACGAGGTCATCCGAACGGGAATCTGCATGGAGGCCGGTACCTGCACGCCCTGATGGACTCTGCCACAGGCCGTAGCTGAAGAAGGGACAGTTATTGGGGGCACCCGACGCAGCATTCCGCGCCGAAAGTCGAGAAGGAGCGGCGAACCTGAGTCGCTGGGCATACCACCTCCCCGGTCGCAGCCTGCCGCTGGCGGGTTCCGCCGACAATCACCGAGACGGTCGGCATTGAGTGGATCGCTATGGCACGCCGAGTTGCGCGTCGACCTGCTCGACTTGCCGCAGATCTTCCGATCGCGCACTCTCCAGACCCTTGTAGATGGTGAGGCGGAACCGCCGTCCAGCCCAGCGGCGACCGCGGGTGAGTCTCGTACGTCAAGTTCTGCAACTTCCCGATCTCACCGGGCCGGAGCGTCCGGAGCCGGCCCGGTTCAAAAATCCGGCAGCAGCTTTACTCCCGAGTGAGCGGACATGGGCAATGTCGCGCGAACTTCCGCCCGGAGCCGGCGCGGAAGCCGCGACCACTGCTCCGGTGTGAGAATCGAGCACGTGGTGGTGAGGCCCCGGTCCAGAACGCCCTGTGCCTCACGGAGCAGTTCGCGCTGGCGCTCCGCGGCGGACCGCACGCGTGCCGCGTCCGAGCCGCCGAGGTCCAGAACCCCCTCGGCCAGCGCCCCGGCGATCCGCTCGGACTCCGCCCGCACCGTGTCCGCCGCCGCCCGGAGCGCGGCAATCT
The DNA here is from genome assembly GCF_036388275.1 of Longimicrobium sp. NCBI lineage: Bacteria > Pseudomonadati > Gemmatimonadota > Longimicrobiia > Longimicrobiales > Longimicrobiaceae > Longimicrobium > Longimicrobium sp. The sequence goes on along the minus strand of NZ_DASVSF010000075.1, from coordinate 42,847 downwards.
GCGCGGGAGCGAGCCCAAGGGCATGCGTGAGATCGTGCTGGAGCACGTCGGCGGGCACGATCCGCCACGACCGCAGCATGTCGGCCCGCAACACGTCGGGGTCGGTCCGGTCCTGGTTCAACACCGCCTGCGCCACCAGCGCCTGCGTGGCGGGATCTGCTCCCACCATCACCCGCGCCTGGATGCGCAGGGAGAACGGCACGCCCCGCCAGCGCCCCGCGTCGGGGCCGAAGCCGGGGTTCACCTGGTAGCGGAACTCCCGCTTCTCCGCGTCGAATCTTACCGAGCGGAGCAGGACCGGATCCGCCGACGGGTACTGCCCCCAGCCGCGCAGGCCCCTCGGCCCATGGAAGAGATGATCCAGCGCCGATGACACGTTCTCCCCCGACACGTTGAGCACCACCCGCTTGTTCCGGGGCCCGCCCGGAAAGAGGTTCAGCTGCAGATCGAGGAACGAATTCCACGGAGTGCGGCAGCTGTTCCTCGCCGCGATCCTGCCCGCCTGCCGCTGCAGGCAGGAACGGGTCGCCGTGGGGACCCGGTCCAGCAGGGCGGCCATGTCCGCCGACAGCCGGGGATCGCCGGCGCCGGCATCGAAGACGAAGGCCCTGTCGTTCGCCAGCCCGTCGCCGTTGATGTCTCCGTCGACGACGGGCGTAAAGGGCGTCCCCGACAGGAACCGCCAGACCACGGTTCCGGTCGCCCATCTCCGGAGGTACCGCACCATCGACAGCTGAACCGCGTGCCGCTGCTCGAAGTCGCTCGCGGCCCACTCCGCCATGCGAGGATCGGCCGCGGTGGTGGCCCAGCCGCCGGCGGGGCCCGCAAACCCGGTGCTCTGGTCGCGCGCCCAGGTGAGGGTGTAGTGCAGTTCCGTCAAACCGCGCCCCGTGAGCCGGTGCAGCACCAGGCCAAGGGTGCGGGAGGTTGACGCGCCGCGGCCGTTCACCTCGCGCACCACGCCGAAGCGCGGGTCGCGCCGCGAACTCTCGGGCGAGAGCTGGCCAGAAGCCGGGTCGATCGAGACGGGCGCAACGAACACCGGACGCCCCCGCTCCGTGTCCAGAAAGAACACGGGCTCAGAAGCGAGGTTGCGATCGGTCGCGAGCGCGACGGCACGCCCGCGAGCGTAGCCGAAACGCAGTTCGGCCCCGAACCCCGACGGCCGGTGCAGCCAGGTCGCACCCAGCGAGGAGTGCCAGACCTTGGGCGGCGAATAGTCGGCGGAGAAGCCGGTAACGCTCACCATCGCCGGGGAGGGCGATCCCGCGGCACCGCCTGCGCACTCGGTGGGAATGGCCGCCGGATTCTCGATGTACTCCTCCCAGTGCGGCGCGGGCACGGCCGATCCTACGCAGAAGAGGTTCGCTGTCCGGCCGCTTTCGCCTCCCAGCAGAGCCGCGAGCAGGCGTGTGGGCGCCCCGCCCCGGAAGAGCCCCGTGCCCCCGAGAACGCTGAAGGTCGACGTCGGCCCGGACCGGTACCACGTGAACCCGGCGCGCGGACTCATCCGCCAGCGCGAGTCCGCGGGAATCGGCAGCATTCCGAAGGTGGAGTCCGCGCCGATCCAGGATCGCGTGGGGCTCGCGAAGGAGTATCGCTCGCCGCGGACGCCGGCGAGAACCCGGAGATCGGGGCCGGGCTTCCACACGTGGGCCGCGTACGCCGCCATGTACCCGGCCGTCACTTCGGAGGCACGGTCCCCCAGGGCTCGCGTGAACCGCACCGGGCGCCCGGCTTCCAGGTCTCCCAGGCTCGCAAAGGTGAAGGTCCCCAGCCGATTGGCGCGGCTCGCGCGCCAGACCTGCTCGGTCTGCCAGGCGCCCCCCACCTGCAGCTGGTGCTTCCCGTCCCTGAGCATCAAAACCAGGCGGTCCCCCACCTCGAAGACCGTACGCTCCTCGGCCGGAAGTCCGAGTGGTTCCCCGCCGAAGGCCAGCTGTCCCCCGGACCATGGGCCGCCGCTTCCCCCGGAGGTGATCCAGACCTCCCCGGCGGGACCCGCCCCTGCGCCGGGAACGCGTTGACCCGAGATGGAGCCGCGGAGGCTGAGCTCGTTTTCGGCTCGGTCCAGGCGCGACGTGAGCTGCACGAGCGCGCCGCCGCCGAAGCTCTGCTCGCGCGCCTGCGCGAGCAGCCCCTGGGCCGGTCCGGCGGCGCGGCTCGATTCACGGCCGCGTGCATCCAGGCGGAGCATGGCCTCGTGCCGCCCGTCCGGGATGTAGTCCAGGCGTGCGATCGCGCTCGCGGAACGGGTATGGCCCGCCGTGGCGCCGATCGAAGAACCAAATCCCAGGCGCTCCACGATGTGGCGGAAGCGGGCGAGCGAGTCGGCGGGGAGAGCGGAGCCCGGCCCCGCGGGATCCAGTCCGAGCGGCTCCACCCGCCGCTGGTCCGCCTGGGCCGCACCGTATACGAAGAGCCGCCCGGGCAGCAACGGTCCCCCGCCGCCGCCGCTGAAGAACAGTTGGCCGGGCGGGGCGCTCCGCCCGGCGTCCGGGACGTCGCCGGACGCGCGCCACTGCGTCTCGACCGCCAACCGCATCGCGCCGCCCCAGACGTTGGTGCCCCCCATCGTCCGGCCGGCAATCTCTCCTCCCGTGAACTGGCCGCGTGAGACGTCGTACGGATGAGGGAACACGCCGGCCGCCGCCAGGCCCTCCGCCGGCACGTCGCGCGCGTCGAAGCCCGCCCCGTCCAGCGTGGTGCGGTTGCCCGTGGGCGGCTGTCCTTCGATGGAAAGGTCGCCGCCCGCGACCGGCACGTACTGTCCCGACACGCCCGCGGACGAAGCAAGGTCTCCCGGCGCGCCTGGAAACAGGCCGATGGAAACCGCGGCCCGCGACGTGGTCTCGCTCCCGGGGGCCGCGCCCCGCCGCGTGGGCTGCGGAGCGCGCGGGGGGGCGTGGGCGACGACCGGATCCAGCTGAACGGAGGCGCCCGTTGCAGGCGTGAGCTGAAGGTCGAGCGTCTGTGCGGGGCCCTCGTCGGGAATCGTGACGAGGAGGGAGCGGCCGACGAATCCTTCCGCGTCCACCTGGAGGACGTACTCGCCGGCCCGCGGCAGCGCGAGACAGTACCGGCCGTCGGACGCCGGAGTCGCGCGAGCGGTCGCGCCGAACTCGGTGGCGGTGGCCTGCAGCGTCGCACTCGCGATGGGTGCTCCGTCCGGCCTGGTTACGCGCCCTGCCAGACGACAGTCCCGCGTCTGGCCAGGCAGGCTGTGAGGCCCGAGCACCGCGAGCACGGCGCCCGCCACGATGCAGACCCGGCGCAGTGCTGCCGAAAACCGCGCACGGCCGGGTTCCGCGAACTGGCGACGCGCCCGAAGCGGGGCCTGCGCGGGCACGGTCACATTGCGGGTGCGGCGGGGCGGCGAACGCTCGCAAGAACGAACTCGCGGACCGCCGCCCCCCGCCGGATGCGGATCGTAAATACCCTTCCGGGCTCACCGAAGAGCGTTCGGGGATCACGCGCGTCCGTTCCGTTCACGAGCAGGAGCACGTCGCCGGGAAGAATCCCCACCCGCGCAGCCGGTGAGCCCTCCGCCACAGCGTAGACGACGGGGTAGTCGGCCCACCGCGGCGTGCCGTCCGGAGCGGGGCTCGGGCGCCCCCGCACCCTGAGCCCCGTGAAGGCGGTCTTTCCTGCGTTGCGCGACTCGCTTCCCACGCTCCCCTGTTGTGCAGGCGGCTGCGCCCGCTGCCCGCTGGCGTCCGATGCCCACACGACCGTCGCAGCCAGGACGATAGCGATTTCCCACTTCATCTCCTCACCTCCTTCAGATCGTAGAATTCGCCACGCGTATCGCCGCCCCTGTTCGGTCATTCGATCGCGGCACCGCGTACGGCGCGCTCGACGAGATCCTCTAGCACCCCGGGTGGCGCGCCAGAAATGAACCGCTCATTGACGAGCATCGCCGGCGTGCCACGCACGCCCAGCCGCGTTCCCGCCTGCAGGTCCCGCTCGATCTCCGCGTCCGGGGCAGAACTCTGCATGCACGCTTCGAACTCCGCTTCGTTGGGGACTCCCGCGATCCTCGCGAGGCGGGTCCACGGGATCAAGCCCAGCGAGTCCTGCTGCGCGAACAGGGCGTCGTGATAACCCTCGAACCGGCCCTGCCGAGCGGCACAGATGCTCGCCTTCGCGGCGGGCACCGCGTTCTTGTGGTAGGAAAGAGGGTAGTGGCGGTAAACCAGTGCCACGTCACGCGGATACCTTGCCCGGATCGCCCGGAGCCGGTCGGCGGTCACACGGCAGAAGGGACATTCGAAATCGGAGAACTCGACAATCGTGACGCTCGCGTCCGCTGGCCCGATCCGCTGGCCCTCGGTGTAGCTGCGCCAGTCGGGAACCGTGCGGCTTTCGACCTCGGCCGCGGCGGCGGCCGGTGGCGGAGAGAACACTTCCCGACGTACGACGAGGCCGGTCACCGTAACGGCGCACAAGACCATTACACCCGCACCCAGGTTGCTCAAGATGGCTTTCACGGCGTCCGCACTGGTTCAGACGGAGAAATGCCGGCTCTTGCCGAGCCCGCTTGGAAGACTTCCCCCAGCCTCGCACGGCGGCAGGCGCGCAGGAGCGTGCGCCTGCCGCCGTGCGGCTTAGCCCAGGATTACCAGCACTCGGCGTTCGTTACTTGGCAGGTCTGCGTGTTGTACCAGCAGGTTGCGCCCTCGCTGCAGTAGCTGTCCGCAACGTACTGGCAGTACGCGCGAACCGATTCGCGGCAGTCGAACGTTCCTGCACCCGCGGCGGCCTCCGCCGGGCTCGTCAGGAACATCCCGCCTCCGAGAATGACGAAGAGGGATGCCATCGAGATCTTCCTGTTCCGCGTCATAGATTGACTCCTGAGTAAGGCATTATCCGCGGCGGCATTTCCGTCGCGGAACGTTGCCACCGACCTCCGGTGGCGAAGCCGTGGTCCTCAAATGACCGGCGGGCCGGGCGGCCTCACCCTGCTCCATTGAGTAGCGGTCTGTCATGCAGCAGGAACGGACCACGTATACCAGCGTCTCAGTCGCGAACTCTGGAGTGTAAAGGGAAGCATCCACGGGATCATACCCCCGCAAGACATTGTCCCGAATAGTACGCCTGGACAATCAAGGCGTCAATCATCTTGATTGCTCCGCATCCCGCCAGAGTTAGCGCTGCGGTCACCAGGCGGTGGATCATCGTCCGCCTATATTCTCAACACAGACAATCGCTGCACCAGGAGCGTGTCAGGATGTTGTCCTCGCGCGTTTGAACCCGCCGCCGCGAACCAGAATGTTCAGTAAATCCGCCCTCTTCTGGTGCACCGCGAATTCGGCCGATTTGCAAACTAATACGCGACGGCGGCTTACGAACGGCGCAGAACCTGCTGCCGAGACGCGCATCCCCGTGGCCCCGGAGCCTGGTCTCCCGGTCCGCGACACGCCTCTTCATCCCTCCGCCCGACGACGATGAGCACGCATCCCTTCAGGACACGCATCCTGCCCCTGGCCCTGTTCCTCGGGGCCTCCCTCGCCGCTGCTGGCTGCGATGCCGCGCGGCTGGACGGCCCCACGCCCCCGGTGGCGGCCGCGCCGTCCGCCCCGCACTATGCACAGTTCGCCGGCGGCGGGAACGACGTGCTGCTGCAGGCCTTCCACTGGAACTCGCACCGCTGGGACTGGTGGAACATCGTCGCGGCCAAGGCGCCCGACATCCAGGCCGCCGGGTTCACGATGGCCTGGCTTCCGCCCGCCTCGCGCGCCGCCGACTCGGCCGGGTACCTGCCCAACGAGTGGCGCAACCTCGACGCCTCCATGTACGGCACCGGCGCGCAGCTCCGCTCGGCCATCAGCGCGCTGCGCGGCCGCGGCGTTCGCGTGATCGGCGACGTGGTGGTGAACCACCGCGTGGGCACCACCAATTGGGCCGACTTCACCAGCCCCGCGTTCGCCAGCAACGCGCAGGCGGTCACGCGCAACGACGAGTGGGGGCTGGGCACGGGCAACTACGACACGGGCGACGGCTACGGCGCCGCGCGCGACCTGGACCACACCTACTCCTCCGTGCAGACCGAGATCACCAGCTGGATGAACTGGATGAAAGGCACCAGCGCCGCGGGGTTCGACGGGTGGCGGTACGACTACGTGAAGGGCTTCTCGGCGTCGTACGTGGGCGGGTACAACTCGGCGACCGCGCCGTACTTTTCGGTGGGCGAGCTGTGGCCGGACATCGTGGGCGACTACTACGCCTCGTGCTCCAACGCCAACTACCACCGGCAGAAGATCATGGACTGGATCGACGCGACGGGCGCCCGCTCCGCCGCGTTCGATTTCACCACCAAGTGGCAGCTGCAGCTGGCGGTCGAACGCACCGAGTACTGGCGGATGGGGTGCATTCCCGGCGCGCTGGGCTGGTGGCCAGCGATGAGCGTCACCTTCGTCGACAACCACGACACCGGCCCCTCGCCGGACGGCGGGCAGAACCACTGGCCGTTCCCAGGCGCCAAGGTGGAGCAGGGCTACGCCTACATCCTCACCCATCCCGGCACGCCGACGGTGTACTGGCCCCACTACTTCGACTGGGGCGCGGACCTGCGCGGCAAGATCGGCACGCTCATCAAGATCCGGAAGCAGCAGGGGGTAACGTCCACCAGCACCATCTCCGTGCAGGCGGCGGACGCATACCGCTACGCGGCCATCGTCAACGGGAACCTGGCGATGAAGATCGGCCCGGGAAGCTGGTCGCCGGGGAGCGGGTGGACCCTCGCCGCCTCCGGCAACGACTGGGCGGTCTGGACGAAGTAGCCACCGCGCACGGTCGACCGGGGACGAAAGGCCCTGCATCGCACGCCGATGCAGGGCCTTCGCGCTTCATCTGGATCGGTCGTCCGACATCGGGCGGGGGGATTCGGGCACGGGCGCAGGCACTCGCTCGTTGCACCACACCAGTCGTTCGTCACGCGGCAGCGTGCGTCCGCTTCGGAATCGTTACGCGGCATGGCACCGGTGCGCATCATTCCCGGCGATCCGATGCACACCCACTATCCGAGGCCGCCCCGATGCCAGCCCGCAAAGCCGCACTCCTGCTGATCACCGCCTGCGCCGCCTGTCTCGCCCGGAGCGCGCCGGGCGAGCGCACCGGCGACGCGCACTCCCTGATCGCCCTCACCCACGTGACGGTGATCGACGGCACCGGGCGCGCGCGCCAGGCCGACATGGACGTGGTGATCCGCGACGGGCGGATCGCCGAGGTGTTCCCCTCCGGCAGCCGGCCCCTCCCCAACGGCGCGGCGGTCACCGACCTCCGTGGACGCTACCTGATCCCGGGGATGATCGACACCCACGTTCACCTGGGCACCCGCGAGCGCCCTCCGGGAATGATGGCCGAGATCCTTCACGAGGCGTTCATGGGCGGCGTCACCACGGTTCGCGACATGGGCGGCACCGCGACCATCGTCGCCCCGCTCGCGGCTGCGTCCCGCCCCGACTCAGGCGCAACGCCGCGGATCTACACCGGCGCCATCATGGCGGGTCCGGGGGGATGGTTCGATGGCGAGCGCGGCCGGCTGATGGCGGGACGCTCCGCCCCGGGGCAGGCGCCGATGGTCCGCCGCGTCGATGAAGCCGTGGACGTGGAGCGCGTGGTCCGCGACGCGCGGGAGGCCGGGGCGGCGGGCATCAAGATCTACGGCGCGGTGCCGCCCGGCCTGATTCTGCGGCTGTCCGCCGAGGCGCACCGGCAGGGGCTGCGCGTGTGGAGCCACCTGGCCGTGGATCCCGGGCGCCCGAGCGACGTGCTGGCGGCGGGGGTTGACGTGGTATCGCACGGCGACATGTTCATCGCGCAGGTGATGCCCCCGCTCGCGGCCGGCGCCACGGACGAGGAGCGCCGCGCCCTGCGCCACCGGACGTTCCTATCCACCCCGCTGGATGCGCCCCCGCTCGTGAGCCTGCTGGAGCAGATGCGCCGCCGGGGAACCATCCTGGAACCCACCCTGCTGATCATGCTTCCCGGCCCCGACAGCACGGGACAGGTGCCGCCGCGAGCGGCCACGCTCTTCCACTTCGCCGCGGGAATGACGCGCGAGGCGCACCGCCGCGGCGTGATGATCGCGGCCGGCACCGACGCCATCGGCGGCTCGTCACCCAACCTTCACGCCGAGCTGCAGCTCCTGGTGGACAGCGCGGGGCTGTCGCCGCTGGAAGCCATCACCGCCGCCACCCGGAACGGCGCCCACGCCCTCGGTGCCGACTCGCTCGGCACCATCGAACCCGGCAAGCTCGCGGACCTGGTGGTGCTCGCGGCCGATCCCACGCACGACATCGCCAACACGCTGACGGTGGTGTCCGTCCTCCGCGCCGGGCGGATGCACACGCGCACGCGGCCCGTGCTCGTTCCGCCGCAGGCCCGCGCGCCGCGCGCCCGCCCGTGAGCCTGCCGCTCGCCCGGGTGTGGGCGGCCGCGTTCCTGGCCGCCACCTTCATCGGCGTGGTGTTCGCCACGCAGGGGGTGGTGCAGCACCTGGTGCGAGACCAGGATCCGCCCGTCCTGGCGACGCTGGCCCTGCACCTTGTTCCCTGGTACGGATGGGCCCTGCTGGCGCCCGCCATCGTGCGGCTCTGCGCGCGCATGCCCATCCGCGCGGACCGCTGGGGCCGCGCGCTGGCGGTGTACGGGGGCGCGGCCATCCTCCTCACCCTCGCGCACACCCTGCTGATCGCCGCGCCCATCGTGTGGCTGGGCGACCCGCCGGGGGACCGCCGCCCGCTGTGGATCGCCTTCGAGCACCTGCTGCTGAACCGCGCGGCGGTGAACCTGCTCGCCTTCTGCATGGGCGTCGCGGCGTGCCATGCGCTGCTGTACCACCGCACCCTGCGCGACCGCGAGGTTGCCGCCTCGCACCTGGCGGCGCAGCTGGCCGAGGCGGAGCTGCGCGCCCTGAAGATGCAGGTGCAGCCGCACTTTCTGTTCAACACGCTCAACGCCATCGCCGCCCACGTGCGCGACGAGCCCGACGTGGCCGAGGCCATGGTGGTGCGGCTGAGCGAGCTGCTTCGCCTGGTGCTTCACCGCGGGCCCGAGCACCAGGTGGCCCTCCTCCGCGAGATGGAGATGGTGCGCCACTACCTGGCCATCCACGAAGTGCGCTACGGCGGGCGGCTGACGGTGCATTACGCGGTGCCACCGGAGGTGGAGGCGGCGCTGGTGCCCTCCATGCTCCTGCAGCCCCTGGTGGAGAACGCGGTGGCCTACGGGGTGGCGCGGCACGGGGGACCAGGGTGGATTTCGGTGGATGCGGCCGCGCGCGACGGCATGCTGGTGGTGAGCGTGGCGAACAGCCGCGGACGCGGCGCGGGGCGGCAGCACGACGCGGGCTCCGGCATCGGCCTTTCCAACACACGGGCGCGGCTCAGCCAGATGTTCGGCGACCGGCAGGGGGTGGAACTGGTGGAGGGGGAGAACGAGTTCCGGGTGACGGTTTCGGTTCCGCTCCAGGAGAACGCCGCTGCGGGGGAGCACGGATGACGGATACGGTGTGGCGCGCCATCGCCGTCGACGACGAGCCACCCGCGCTCAAGCGCCTGTCGTCGCTGCTGGCGGAGGTGCCCGGGGTACGGCTGGTGGGTACGTACGATGATCCGCGGGAGGCCGTTCCCGCCATCGAGCGAGAGCGGCCGGACCTGCTGTTCCTCGACATCCAGATGCCCGAGATGACGGGCTTCGAGCTGGTGGCCGCGCTGGGTGACGAGTGCCCGCTTGTGATCTTCGTCACCGCGTACGACGAGCACGCCATCCGCGCCTTCGAGGTGAACGCGCTGGACTACCTGCTGAAGCCCGTGCAGCGCGAGCGCTTGGCCGCGACGCTCGCCCGCGCGCGGGAGCGGCTGTCGACGCGGTCCGCATCCGAGATCCAGGCTCAACTCCACGCCGTTCTCCGGGGCATGGGCGCGGGCGCGCCGGCACGGGTGGCGGTGCGCACCGGCACCCGGGTGCTGCTGCTGGACCCGGCCACCATCGACCGCGTGGAGGCGGACGGCAACACGCTGACCCTTTACGCCGGGCGCGAGCGGGTGGAGTTCCGCGAGACGCTGACGGCGTTCGAGGCGCGCCTTCCGCCCGGGCGCTTCGTGCGGGTGAGCCGCTCCACCGTGGTCAACCTGGCGAGCGTGCGCCAGGTGGAGCCCTGGTTCAACGGCGACTACGTGCTCATCCTGGCGGACGGCGCCAAGGTGACCACCGGGCGCACCTACCGCGACCGCGTTCGCGCCGCGCTCGGTCTGGCCTGACGCGTCGAGTCGCGCCCCGATCCCGGCTACGGACGTGCGGCGGTGCCCTGCCCCGCCACATTCACGAACCGGAGCCGTTCCAGCAGTTGGACGAGGTGCTCGGGTCCCAGGTTGGACCACACGTTGTATAGGCACTGCTGGCCGGGGATGCGCAGATAAGCGAGCTGGTTGGGACCCGTTCCGCCCTCCGGGCCGTAGCCAGCCGTGCTTCCATCGAGCCAGCGCAGCAGATGAGGCCAATCGGAGTAGGAATCGTCCGGGCGCTGGAGCCCGTGCCCGCGATGCCGAACGCGCTGCGCTGCCCCGGCAGGTCGTAGGCGATCGCCCACCCGCCGCTGAACTGCGCGGCACGCACCCGGGCACCCGTGTGCGGCTCCAGCGAAACAGGAGCGAGCGGAGCGCAGGTTGCGCGGTTCTCCGCCTGCCGCCACTGCACCAGGAGCACCCCGGGCGCCTCCGCGGATGAGAGCGGCGGCTGGTCCCAGGGAGCCGGCGCAAGCGCCTCCTCGACCGGCGGCGCCGGAGCGGGAGCCGGATCGGCCGGCGCGTGGACGGGCGGCGGCGGGAGCGGCGAGGGCTGCGCCGGCGGCTGGGCGGCCGTGCAGGCAGCCAGGACCAGGAGCGGGAGCGGGAGCGCGTGAGTGAGACGACGCATGGCGGATGGGTGCTGACGTAGACGTGGTGGCGGTGTGGCGAAGGACGCCGGAGGCATGTTCCACGCCTCCCCTCTCGCTGACGCGGCCTGACGGGCGGTTGCTGACTGCCCCGCAAGGCATCCTCGCGGTGACGTAGTTCAGCTATGGCTATGCGAACAGGTTCCTCCACTGAGGCGAGAGCCGCTCCAGCACTTTGCCCCCACGCCACACCAGGCTGTCCAGGCGATCTGCGTTGCCATATGCCCAGAACGCAACCTCGCGAGATGCACTCCAGTCATGTAACGCGCCCACACTCTTGAAGGACGACGCCAGCTCATCCCCGAGCGTCTCGTTGCGAAAGAGCCAGCGATGGAGATGAGCCTCCGCCGCGAGGTGGTCCGCTTTGCTCGAATTGCACGGTCCATGCGCGAGCACGAAGTTGTGCCCAAGGTCTACAGGGTATCGCGACCATGGAATGAAGTGGTCCACGGCCGCTCCACCATTAAGTCGATTGCCGCAATAGAAGCATTCTCCCCGTTGTACTTCCGTCAGGATTGGGTGATACAGGGCAAGGTTCGAACGCTCGGTTCCGAACAGGAAGGCGGAAAGGTCCACCGTGCTTCCCAGAACGCGCAGGTTCTTCGACCGCACGAACCGCAGCCACGCTCCCCGAACCAGATCCAGGATCAGGTCGTAGAACGCTCGAAAACAATAGGCTACGCCGGGGTTCAGCACGATCCGATCGCCGCCGCCGACGTTCTCGTACAGAAAATCGAGCTTCTCCTGTCCCACCGTCTGCAGCCTCCACAGCGGCATCTCCCGCAACGTGCCGTCTACCTTGCGGACGAGTGCTTCCCATCCCCGGCGGTTCTGCTTGAGCATTCCGAGTTGGTCGCCGTACAGCGCGCGAGCCGTCGTGATGCTGGAGACGATCGCGGCCTGTCTGCCGGTGTTCTGCTGGAGAATCGCGGGACTTTCCGAGGGGAACGGGGCCGCCTGTCGCCAGTACAGCTCGATCAGCTGCTCGCTGATGTCGCGGGTTTCGAGCGGAAGTTCATCGCCGGTGTCACTCCCCCGCATCACGGCCAGATCAGCCAGCGCGTGCAAAAGCGCGAACTTGTACGTCGCGACGAACCCTCCGTCCGACAGGATGCGCTGAAGCTGCTGGAGAAATCGGACCTGCTCCGCGGCGGTCGGTGGCGGAAGGCTCATCGGGCGGGATCGTTCCAGTACGCCGCCCTGGCGGGGATCACCCACCGGATTCCGCCGCGTGGATCGTCCACGTCGCCGGCCCGGCGAGGAATGACGTGCACGTGCGCGTGCATGACGGTCTGGCCCGCCGCGATGCCGTCGTTCAGTCCCACCGTAAAAGCGTCGGCCGTCAGCTCCGCCGCCAAGGCGCCGCGGACGCGTGCCACGAGCCCCCAGAGTGAGGCCAGTTCGTCCGCATCCAGCTCGAAGGCACTCTCGACGTGCCGGCGGGGGATCACGAGAGTATGTCCCTCTGCGACGGGATAGCGGTCTCGCAGCGCCACGGAATGCCGATCCTGCTCGACGATGCCATCCGGCCGCGGATCACAGAACGGACAGGCACTCATGACGGGAGACTCTGCAGCAATCAGGTGGGATCATCACACCGCATTCTGCCCATCAGGCCAACCAGAATCAGCCACGGGCGCGACGCGGGACGGCACGCCGCAGGATACATTTCCCAAGCTGAATCCACAACCCGACTCATCCTACAGGTTTCCCCGGGCCACATCACCCGCCATGGACGTATGAAAAAGCGAACCCGCCGGCAGCGACGCCGGCGGGTTCGTCTCCTTCACGCGTCCGGGGACGCCTGCGCCTGCCGGTCACCCCTCCAGCAGGGTAACCCGGCCCGTCTCCAGGTCGTAGACGCCGCCCGCCACCACCAGCTTTTCCTCCGCGATCAGCTGCGCGATCACGGGCGACGACGTGCGCAGCAGCTCCGCCTGGATCCGTACGTTGTGGCGCGCCACGTCCTCCAGCTCGCGCGTGGCCGAGCGGTCCACCGCCGGGCGGATGTGGCGGTACAGCGTGCTGATCTGCCCGGGCACCGCCTGGCCGGCGATGGTGGCCTTCACGGCGCCGCAGTGCGTGTGGCCCAGCACCACCAGCGCCTTGGCCCCCAGCACCAGCGTGCCGAACTCCAGGCTGCCGATCAGCTCCGGGGTGACGATGTTCCCTGCCGCGCGGCACACGAACACGTCGCCGAAGCCCTGGTCGAACACGATTTCCGGTGGCACGCGCGAGTCGGCGCACGAGAGCACGGCGGCGAACGGCGCCTGGCCGGTGGACACCTCGCGCACGCGGGCCATGTTGCGGTTGGGCCCCACGGCGCGCCCCTCGACGAAGCGCCGGTTGCCCGCCATCAGCTCGGCCATCGCCTGGGCCGGATTGCGGATGGGCGGAAGCGCGTCGTCGGCGGCGGCGAGCAGCGGCATGGGCAGAGCGCCACCCGCGGCCACGGCGGCGCCCGAAAGCGAAAGGAGGCCCAGCGCGCGGCGGCGGGAGACGGGCTCGGCCAGCGGATCGGTGGCGTTCATGCGATATCGGTGCGGTTCGGGGTGGATGACTGGCGCATAGGGCCGCCGGACGCCAACCATGATCACACCTTTGACAGCCGAGCACAAATGCATAATCGTTAGCGGATCCATCGCTTTCGCTGATGGATGGCGCTCCGCCGCGCCGCCACCCGTTCCCCGTTCACCCGTGCCCTCGCTCAACTACCGCCACCTGCAGTACTTCTGGACCGTGGCGCGCGAGGGGAGCATCGCGCGCGCCGCAAAGGTGCTGCACGTCACCCAGCCCGCCATCAGCGCGCAGCTTCAGAAGCTGGAGCAGCAGCTGGGCGAGCCCCTGTTCGTGCGTGCCGGCCGCGGGCTGGCGCTCACGGAGGCCGGCCGCACCGCGCAGAAGTACGCGGACGAGATCTTCGGGCTGGGGCACGAGCTGGCCGAGACGCTGCGCGGCCGCCCCACCGGCAAGCCCATGCGGCTCACCGTCGGGGTGACGGACGCCTTTCCCAAGCTGCTGGCGTATCGCCTGCTGGCGCCCGCGCTCAACATGGAGCCGCCCACGCAGCTGGTGGTGCACGACGACCGTCCCGAGCGCCTGTTCGCGGAGCTCAGCATCCACGAGATAGACATGGTGCTCACCGACTCGCCGCTGCCGGCGACGGCGCCGGTGCGCGCCTTCAACCACCTGCTGGGCGAGTGCGGGATCACCTTCTTCGGCGCGCCGTCGCTGGCGGAAGCATATGCGCCGGACTTTCCGCGGTCGCTGGATGGCGCGCCCATGCTGCTGCCGACGGAGGGCACCACGCTGCGCCGCTCGCTGGCGCAGTGGTTCGACGACGCCGGCGTTCGCCCGCGCGTGGTGGCCGAGGTGGGCGACAGCGCGCTGCTGAAGACGTTCGGGCAGGCGGGGATCGGCCTGTTCGCGGGGCCGTCCGCCATCGAGCCCGAGATCCGGCGGCAGTACGCGGTGTCCGTCGTCGGGCGCGCGGACGAGGTCCGCGAACGGTTCTATGCCATCTCGGTGGAGCGGCGGCTGAAGCACCCCGCCGTGCTGGCCATCTCGCAGGCCGCGCGCGAAAGCCTGTTCACCGCCCGGCGCCGGCCCCGCGACCGAAAGCAGGACGAGCCCGCGGCGCCGGACGGCGTGGCGGTCGAAGAGGTCGTGGAGGCGTAACGGCGGCTTGCGTCGCTCCTGTTCGAAGGAGGCCCTCCGGCCCGTGCCGGGGGGCCTCTTCGCATCCACATCTCTCGACCCCTTCCGGCGCCCGCGGCGGATCATGCACGTTTCTACCACGATCCATAGCTTTTGCTTATGAGTACGCGATTGCTGCATCCAGTCAAATTGTTGCACATCCATCATTTGCGTCGATTTCGGACAAGAGGGCGATGGGGCATCAACACGAACGGACACTGGTTACGGAGGTTGATGGCGTAGGGGATTCCCGACAGATTCGCTGACGTGGGGAGTAGCCCTCCGGCCGCGCGACGCCGCGCCGGAGCCGCCGGCCGCCACCCCGGGGCGCCCATGCGCCCCCGGCCGGCGGGGACGAACGAAATCCGTCCTGGGCAAGACCACCTGAGAAGGGCACCGGGCCGCATGGCGGCCCCACGGCAACGAGGGATCTGTGGCGACGAGCATCTGGTTCTGGGTGGGCTTCAACGCGTTCGTGCTGCTGATGCTGGCGCTGGACCTGGGGGTGTTCCACCGCCGCGCGCACGAGGTGAAGCTCAAGGAGGCGGCCGCGTGGAGCGCTGTGTGGGTGACGGTGGCGATGTTGTTCAACGTCGCCATCTACCTGTACGCCGGCCCGCAGGCCGGGCTGGAGTTCCTGACGGGCTACCTGGTGGAGAAGTCGCTGGCGGTAGACAACATCTTCGTCATCGCCATGATCTTCTCGTACTTCGCCGTGCCGTCCATCTACCAGCACCGGGTGCTGTTCTGGGGCATCCTGGGCGCGCTGGTCATGCGCGGCGCGTTCATCGGCGCGGGGGCGTACGCGCTGGAGCGCTGGCACTGGGTGATCTACGTCTTCGGCGGCATCCTGCTGCTCACCGGCATCAAGATGGCCGTGCGCAAGGACGAGGCGGTGGACCTGGAGAACAACGTGGTGGTGAAGACGGCGCGCCGCTGGCTTCCCATCAGCTCGCGGTACGACGGGCAGAAGTTCTGGACGGTGGAGAACGGAAAGCGGATGGCCACGCCGCTCTTCCTGGTGCTGCTGCTGGTGGAGGTGACGGACCTGGTGTTCGCCATCGACAGCATTCCGGCCATCTTCGCCATCACCAAGGACCCGTTCCTGGTCTACACGTCCAACGTGTTCGCCATCCTGGGGCTGCGCAGCATGTACTTTCTGCTGGCCGGCGTGGTGCACAAGTTCGTGTACCTGAAGTACGGCCTGTCGATGGTGCTGGTGTTCGTGGGCGGCAAGATGATGCTGCTGGACGTGGTGAAGGTGCCCACGGCGGTGTCGCTGGGCGTGATCGCCACCCTCATCGGCGGCTCCATCGCGGCCTCGCTGTGGACGGCCCGCGGCCGTGCCGCGGGTGCGGCGGCACCGGCGCCGGCCCCCCACTGAGCGCGCGGGGACGGCGTAGCCCATGGGATGGTGGCGGCGCGCCGGTTTCGCGACCTGCGCACCGGCGGCGCCTTTCTCGTGGGCTTCGCCATCGTCATGCCCCTGCTGCACGGAACCGTGGGCGTGGTGCTGGGAAGCCTGGCCGGGCTCTCGCTGGGCGGCTGCACGGTGATGGGCGTGATGGCGGCCAGCGCGTCGTACATCGCCGCGCCCGCGGCGGTGCGCATCGCCCTTCCCGAGGCCAACCCGGGATACTACCTGACGGCGGCGCTGGCCATCACCTTTCCCTTCAACCTGGTGGCGGGCATCCCCGTGTACTTTGCCATCGCGCGGTGGATGCACGCGGGAGGCGCCGGATGAACACCGTTCCGCTGAAGAAGGTCACCATCATCTCCGAGGCGGTCCTGGAGCCGGAGATCCTGCGGATGGTGAAGGAGCTGGGCGCCCGGGGCTACACCACCGTGCAGGCGCGGGGCGAGGGCTCGCGCGGGGTGCGCGCGAGCGAGTGGGAGGGCCACAACGTGATGGTGGAGGTGCTGGTGGACGCCGCGACGGCCGACCGCATCCTGGGGCACGTGGCGGAACACTACTTCGAGCATTATGCCGTGGTGGCCTACCTGACGGACGTGCGCGTGGTCCGCGGAGGCAAGTACACGGCGTAGCCGGCCCGGGAGGATGATTCCATGAGCGACGCAGGCATCGCCGTGCCTCGCCGCTGGCCGTCCGCAGTCCATCCCCTCCGCACCGCAGGCGGCAAACGTTTCCTGTTGCAACCTGCGCGGCGCCATTACCCTTCGCTCTTCACGGAACGGAATGCGACAGGATGCGCACTCCTTCCGTGAAGAGCGCCGGGACCTTCCCGCGCCGTCCCGCCGCTCGCCCGCGCCGCTCCCCCTCCCGCGCGCGGGCCCCCCCAATCTCTTGAAAGGAAGGCACGCCGTGACCGCGCCCACCAAGCAGCAATCCATCATCTACCAGGTATCCATGTACTCGGCCCTGGTCGACAACCAGAAGGGCCCCAACCTGGAAGCCGACCTGTACGCCGACATCCAGGCCGCGCTGAAGAACGCGGAAGCCGACATCGGCCGCTGGTCGGTGGCGTGGGGCCCCATCGTGGTGCCGTTCGACACCACGTCGTACGCCCTGAACGCCATGTACGTGGCCCAGAGCGAAGACCAGCCGGGGACGTACGTCGTGGGGATCGCGGGCACCAATCCCGACTCGCTGGCCGACTGGCTGCTGGAGGACGGGCTGGTGTCGGTGCAGCTTCCGTGGATCTACGGGCTGTTCGAGGCGCCCGACGCCAGGATCTCGCTGGCCACGGGCATCGGGCTCGTCATTCTGCAGAACGCCACCCCGGGCACCGGCATCCCGGGCAGCGGCACCACCCTGCTGCAGTTCGTGCAGGGGCTCGGAGGCAAGAAGGGAACGAACCTGATCGTCAGCGGGCACAGCCTGGCGGGCGCGCTCTCGCCCACGCTCACGCTGTGGCTGCAGGACATCCGCATCCTGTGGGACCCGTTCAGCGCCGTCACGCTCTCCACCATGCCCACGGCCGGCCCCACCGCGGGCAACGCCGCATTCGCCGCGTACTCCAATTCCAGGATCTCGGCGACGCGCTTCGCCAACGCCATCGACGTGGTGCCGCATGCGTGGCAGGCGTCGGACCTGGCCGAAATCCCCACGCTGTACGCCCCGAACATCGAGCCCGACGCCACCATCAACGACCTGGTGGCGGGCGCCCAGAAGCTCTCCGCGAACGGAGACTACACGCAGATCGTGAACGACACCGGGTGGTTCCCGTTCCAGGTGAACAAGGCGATCATCCACGAATTCGCCCCGCCCCTGGTGAACTTCTCGCTGCAGCTCGCCTGGCAGCACACCACGGCATACCTCCGGTACTTCGGCGTGAAATCGTCGGAGCTGGAGGGCTGGGCCGGCCGGTTCCAGACCTCCTTCGCGGCGGCGGCATCCGCGGCGGGCACGGCCACGGGCGCGGCACGAACCGTCACGGCACCGGTCGGCGGCACGCCCACCGTCATTCCGTCCGGCTCCGACCCGGGCTCGGCCGACATCGCCGGCCAGGTGCTGGCGGACCTCCGCAGGGCCGGGACCCCCGAACAGCAGCAGCAGGTCTCGATTCCCGTCGATCCGCAACGCCTGGCGAATTCGCCCGCCGGCACCGCTGGCTGACGATCGGTCCCGGCAACGAATCGCCCCCGCGAGGCATGGTGCCTCGCGGGGGCGATCGGCTTTCATGCATCCCGGCGCTGCTTCCCGCCGTGGGCGATGCCGCCTCCGTCAGCGGCCGTGCGGCGCCTCGGATCGTTCGAGCAGGGCCTCGGCGTACGACTCGATCAACTCGCGTTTTGCCAGCCGGGCCACCCACTCCGGCGGGATGCCGCTCGCGCCATAGTAGGCGCCGGCGAGCTGGCCGTAGATGGCCGCCGTCGTGTCTGCGTCGTCCCCCAGGTTGACGGCGAGCAGGCAGCCCTCGCGGAAGGATTGGGCACGATGGAACGCCCACAGCGCCGCTTCCAGCGAATGCACGACATATCCCGTTCCGGCGATCTCGGGCGGATTGCGGCGCTTGAAGCTCCCCGCCGCGATCTCCTCGATCTCAGGCGCCAGCGGACCCCCGGTCCAGTACCCGGGGGACAGCAGGTCGTCCTTCGTACGTCCGTCGATCGCCCCAACGAGCAGCGCACAGAAGTAGCGGCAGGCATCCACCGCGGTGCGCGCCTGGTGGGTGGTCCGCGAGCTGTCTCCCGCCCGCTGAACGGCGAGTTCCACGTTCCGCCGATAGAACATGGGCACCGGCGCCAGGCGCATCAGCGATCCGTTCCCCGCCTTCATGGGATCCGTGGAACCGCTGACCGGTTCCCCGGTCGACGCAAAGCGGTGCAGGGCCTCGGCCACCGTCATCCCGATGTCGAAGCAGCGCCCGGTGCTGCTGAGGTGGCCATCCCGGTGCCACCGCACGTAGCGCCGCATCTGGTCGCCCGGATCGAAGCCCCGGCACTCGATCAGGCTCTCGGCCAGGCACAGCGCCATCGACGTATCGTCGGTCCATTGCCCGGGCGCCAGGTCGAACGGTCCGCCCCCTACCATGTCGGTGACGGGAGCGAACGAACCCGGCGGCATGAACTCCACCGTCGTTCCCACCGCGTCGCCCACGGCAAGGCCGACGAGACAGCCGCGGAACCGGTCGGTCAGCTCACTAGTGTGCATCATCTTCAGCACCAGAAAGAGAGGTCCCGCAGAGGGCGCGGGCTGCGCCATGCCCGTTGATTCTGCTCCCAGCGGAGGTCATTATCAGCTGGCGTCCGAGATTCGAAGGCGTAACGGCTCGATCCGGATCCGTACGCCGTCCAGCGGCGGGTGAACCCGCGGCTGGGACAACGGAAAGCCCCGACACGTACCGAAGCGCGATCGAATTCTCCCTTTCCCCCGCTTGCGGGGGAGAGGGCCGGGGAGAGAGGGCTGCCAGAGGCATGCGCCGGGAACCGTCGAAACGCCCCTCACCCCGCCTCGCGTGCGCCGAACAGAAGGTATATTCCGCCGAACGGAAGGTGTACGATGTCGGATGAGATGCTTCGCCCGGGTGACTACCGGCCCGCGCCAGAGGACATCGAGCAGATGTTTGGCGGATTCGCGGCGGATCGCGCTCGGATGCGCGCCCGGCGTGCCGCGTACGAGGTGGTCCACACCCCCATCCGGACGGGCATCGACACGGGTGATCACAAGACCCTTGGTGCCGATACTCAGTCCCGACGCGAGACGACTCGTCAACCGTAGCGCGAAGATAGCCGGGCTACGACTGAGGTGATCTGTTCTCGAAACGGGGCCGTCCAAGCAAGGGATGGCCCCGCTTTCGTTACACGGAGCCCCTGCACTCGTGTTGCCGGCCGGCCGTGTACGCGGTAAGATGCCTCGCCCCTCCCATGCTCCTCCACCATCTCCCCCGCTTCCGGACCGTTTCCCTGAACTTCCGTGCGGTTCGTCAGCCGTCCCGGCGGACTTGCCCATCATTTCCCTGCCCACCCCTGACCCGGACCTGATCCCGCTCTCGCCCGGCACGCACCGCCGCTACAAATCGGCCACCGTGCAGTCGCTATCCAAACGCGCTCTCCCGATCGCCCCATCCACCCCGTTCCCGCGCAGCAAATGAAACTGAAGTGGCAGCCGATGGCCTTTTCCAGCGAGTGCGCTCCGTACGGACAGGCTCCCTTTCAGCCCCTGATGGTCAAGGAAAACGCCGTGGTCGTCGCCGGCGGGCCCTCCGCCCTGTTCCTGGTGAAGGTCGTCCAGGTTCCGTACCTGCTGAACACCATCGAGGCCCAGGTGCACATTGCCGGGTTCGCGGCGCACGGCGACGAGGTGTACGTGCAGGATGGCCCCGTGCTCAGTGGGTGGAGCCTGAAGACCGGGCGTGCGATCGCCGCCATCAACCTGGTGGACCCCAGCCGCCGGTGGGCGGCCGGCCGGGGCGAGCCGGACTGGGCCTGGCTGCACACCCTCCCTGAACAGGCGCGCGGGCAGCAGGATGCCCTGCGGCGCGCGCGCCGGGTGCTGGAGTGGGTGCAGCTGCTCGAGGGCGCCGAAGCGGAGCTGGCGGCCGGCGGATCGCCCGGGCCTCGTTCCGCGGACGAAACCGCGCGGCTCCAGCAGATGGTGGCGGACCTGAAGGAGCTGGTGGGCGCGCGGCGCGACCGGGCGCGGGGTGAACTTGCCGAGTGCGCCAGGGCGGCCGCCGGACTGATCTTTTCGCCACCCGTCGTCCGCTCGGAGCAGGTGGGCGCCAAGGGAGCCGCGCTGGTGTTTGCCCTGGGGCGCGACGGGACGCTCCATCCGCTCGACAGCACGCTCACCAGCATGCGCACGGCCCGGATGGACCGCGCCGTGCGGCCGTCGCTGGCCATGGCCGAGCTGGAAACGGACGCGCATGGCGACGAGTACGCGTGCCGCCTGTTCTACGTGACGGAGGACGGCACCGTCCGCCTGATCGACGGCGACGCGCTGCCCCCGAAGTCCCTGGCCGAGTGGCCGGGCCGCGGGCCGGCCTCGGCGGAGCCAGGGGTACGGCCCCGGCTGGAGTCGGGGCTGGTGTGGGGGAGCGCCGCCCTGGGCAGTGGCATCTTCGCGCTCCCCTTCGACCCGCCGGGCGAGGCGTCGCGCGTGACGCTGCCGCTGGACGGGGGTTGGCAGTGGCTGGAGCTGCGGCCCGATTACAACCTCGCGCTGGTATCGGGGGGCGGGGGCGCGCGGCTGATGGCGTATGGAAAGGGCGTCACGATCGTAGACCGCTGGCCGCAGCGCCCGCCGCGGGCCCCGTACTTCGCCACCTTCCTTCCGCAGGCCGATGGCACGCCTCCCCGGCCCCTGCTGGTGGTGGAGGTGGATCGCGAGGCGCAATCCACCGGGGTCGCGTACCGGCTGCTGGTGGCCAACACGGTCGACTCGCCGTACCGGTCGGAGTTCTTTCCGCCGCCGCCCGCCGTGCTGGTGGAAGGCGTGCTGGAGGGGTGGGGCCAGAGAGCCGCGCCGGCGCTCGTACGCACCCAGCCCTCGGTGTCGCGGCAGGATGCCTACGTGGTGGCGCGCGACCGCACCGGCCGCCAGCAGATCGCGGCGCTGCCCGACTCGTGGGCGGAGTACCGCGAGGCGATCACGCGCCAGTACGGCGGGATCGAGCAGGCCGGCGCCGCCCTGGGCGACCTGGCCCTGCCACCGCTCGCCGGAAGCGACGCCCTGTACTGCTATCCCCTCGGTGCATCGTTGACCAGCCACGACGCCGAACGGGCCAACCAGGTCGTCCAGGAGCTGCGCGACCTGGCCAACCCCGTGCGCCTGCGAATCTTCTTCAATCTGCTCAGGTACAACGAGCGGGGCCAGCAGTACGTCGACAAGCATCCCTATCTGCTAATGCTGCCGCTCAAGTCCACGACGGTGACCCTGCGTTTCGGAGGCGGCGGACAGGTGACGACGCGTACCGACGACAACGGCTGGGTCTACCTGCGCGCGGAGACGGCGGGTGAGCGGGTGGTGATGGATCCGGTCGTGGAGCCGAACTTCGAGGTCCAGGCCACCGAGTGCGTGCTCACGCGCACCGGCGAGAACGTCCTCAAACAACGCGTCAAGGTGCGTATCTGATGAATACTCATTCCCTCGGCTCCGATACCAGCCACGAGCCCGCAAACGCCAGCCACGCCGCGGAAGCGCATGCCGGCCCCGCGAACCCGGTGCGCCTGCGCATCTACTCGCAGATCATCAGGAAAACCGAATCGGACCAGGTGCGCCCCGCGCTGATGCTGCCGCTCCCCTCCACGACGGTGATCCTGCGGTTCGGGGGCGGCGGAGTGGTGACGACGCGCACCGACGGGAACGGATGGGTTTTCCTGCCGGCCGAAACGGCGGGTGAGCGGGTGGTGATGGATCCGCTGGTGGAACCCTTTTTGGAATTCGATGCCCCCGAGTGCGTGCTCGCGCCCACGGGTGAGAACGTCCTGAAGCAGCGCCTTACGGTGCAGGACAAATGAATACTCGCCCCCTTCCTACGCCGGAGCGCCTGCAGGAGTTCTGGCGCTTTTCGGGCTATGGCCCGCTCGCCTCGCAGCAGCCGCTGATCGCCGCCGGCGACCGCCTTCTGGGCGTGGCCGGCAGCACCCTCTTCGCCGTCGACATCTTCCGCGGCGACGAGCCCGTGCCCGACGCCCAGGTGCAGGTGCAGGGCTTTCCCTACAGCTTCCAGGTCGGTGGCGATCCGTACGTCACCGCGGCGGCGGGGGTGGTGTACTTCATGGACGGCGACGAGCTGATCGCCCTGCGCCTGAGCGACGGACTGCCGCTGCAGGTGCGGGACAAGGCGCGGGCCTGGAGCCCCTGGAAGCCGCCCATCCTCCAGGAGGTGAGCGGGCTGCTGGCGGCGGGCGACCGGGTGGTGGCCGTGCACCTGGCCGATACCGGCGCCACGATGGCGTCCGGCTTCGTCGCGGTGAACGGCGAGCGCGCGTTCGGGCCCATCGCCATCAGCGACCTGAGCCCCGGCGGCATCGGGTACGGCGACGGGGCCGTGTTCTTCGTGGCCGACGGGCGGCTTCACGCGGTGAACGTCGACTTCGGCGACCGGCGCTTCGAGCGGACGAACGGCGGCGTGGCCGGCGAACGGCTGGACCCGGCCGTCCATCCCAGGATCGCCGGCGAGGTGGTGGCCGCCGCCGGGACCGCGCTTCACCTTTTCGACGTCAGGACGGGCGCGGTGGTGTTCGCGCCGATCCCGCCGGCCACACCCGGGTGGATGTGGAGCACACCCGTGGTGGCGCGAAAGGGCGAGCTGCTGATCGCCAGCAACAGCGGCGAGGTGGTGGCGGTGAACACGCGGGACGGTTCGGTCGCGTGGCGCACCGCCCTCGCCGGCCCGCGCGAGCCGGCCCTGCTTCCCGGGCACGTGGTGGTGATCACCGACGGCGGACGGATGATGGCCACGCTTTCCCTGGCGGACGGCGAGGTGGAGCGGCGGATGCAGCTTCCCGAGCCCGCCCGCGGGCTTGCGCCGGTGGTGACCAACGAGACGGTGTTCATCCCCGACGCCCGCGGCTCCATCGAGGCGCGCGCCTTCGCCCGGCAGCACGCCGCGTACTTCGACGGCCGCACGTCGCGGATCGAGGTGCAGGCCGAGGAGCGGCAGTTCGACTTCGGCGGGGACGACTTCACCGTGGAAGCGTGGATCCGCTCCAGCGAGGGCGGCGAGATCGTTTCCAGCCACCCCACCGAGGCGAACTCCGGCTCGCACGGCTTTCGGCTGAACCTGGGCGAGAACGGCGAGCTGCGCGTGGCCATCGTCAGCGCCGACGCCAGGCGCGTGCACGCGGGCCGCACCCGGAGAACGCGCGCAAACGACGGCGAATGGCACCACGTGGCCCTGATCCGCCGCGCGGGCGCCCTCCTGGCCCTGCTCGACGGCAAGTCGCTGGACGTATTCTTTCGCGACGATTCGCAGGCGGGGCTGGCCATCGGCGGGAGCAGCGCGCTCACCATCGGCGCATACCGCCCCGCCCCGGGACGGGAAGCGAAGCACCACTTCCAGGGCTTGATCCGCGAGCTGCGCATCTGGGACCGTGCGCTCGACGTGGCCACGGTGCAGAACAACCGCCACGTGCAGCTTACGGGCACCGAGCCGCGGCTGAAGGGGCTGTGGTCGCTCGCCGAAGTTCACCCCCCCCTCGCCAAGCCGGATCCCAAGAAGCCGCGCATGGCCGCGGTCAGGAACGCCGTCGTGCGGCACGGCGCGCGGTCATCCTTCGTGGGCGCGGCGTCCACCCCGGCCGACCTGTCGCTGGACCGATCCGGGTTTCCCTACCTGCTTCACGAGGAAGCGGCCCAGTGGCCGTACGCCGGCACCTGGGCCGCGCGCGGCGAGCAGCCGGTGAGCACCGCCCCGGCCAGCACGAACAACGCGATTGCGTTCGCCACCGGCAACGCGCTGTACGGCGTGCGCCGGGCCGACGGGCGCAGGCTGTGGCAGATGGACCTGTCGCGCGGCGTTTCGGCGCCGGTAGCCGACGGATGGCGCTTCCTGGTGCTGACGGCGGAGGACGGCGTGCTGGAGGTGAACGCGATGACGGGCGAGAGCGCGCGCGTGGACGCCTTCGCCGGGTTGATGAAGGGCGGCGGCGGCCAGCTCGCGGCGCCCGCCGTGTCTCCCGGGTACATCGCCGCCGGCGCGCCCCACGGCGTGGTGAGGATCGTCGATCGCCAGGGCGCCGCGGCCGGCCTTCGAGAAGCCACCGTCCCCGCGCCCGTGCGCGAGCTGGCCTTCGAGGGGGACCGGCTGTTCGTGCTGTGCGGTGCCGACGACGCGCCGCGGATCGCCGTGATCGACCCCGACGACGCGCGGCGCACGCTCTTTCACGTGGGCGGCGAAGCCTTCGCGGCGGCCCGCGAGTGGCTCTTCTGCGTCCGCGACGGAAGGCCCACGCGGCTCACGCACTCCAACGTGGCCGCCGCGCAGGTGCAGGCGGCCGAGGCCGTTCCCGGCACCATCACCGGAATGGCCGCGGCGCTAGACCAGGACCTGCTCGTGGTGGCGACGGACCGGGGCGCCGTCCACGGCTTCGGCATCACCGACCTGGCGCCGCGCTGGACGGCCGCGCTCCCCCAGGGGCACGCGCCCGGATCGAACGCCGCCCGGCCGCCCACGTTCGATGCCGCCGGCCGCATCTGCTGCACGACGGCGTCGGGAACGGTCGCGGTGCTCCATCCCGCGACCGGCGCGCTCGAGGGGCTCTACCGCTCCGCCCAGCCGGCGGTCACGCCGCCGGTGCTCGGCGCGGGAACCGCGTACTACGGCTGCGCCGAGGCCGACGACCCCGGGGCGTCGCTGGACGGCGCGCTCCACAGCGTGGTGTTTGGCGAAACGACGGTGCTGCGGCTGGGGCTGGACGCGGCCGGCCGCCCCTCGGCCGAAACGCCGTACGCACGGGTGGAGATCGGCACGGTGGACATCGACCGGCACACCCTTCACCTGATGAACCCCGCCCGCAGCTGCGTGGAGGCGTGGGTGAACCTTCCGCCCGCCGTCCCCGGCTCTCCCCGCGCGCCCGGCGGCGGCGTGCTGGCCCTCTGCCCCACCCTGGCGGGCGGCTTCGACCTGAACCTTTCCATCGACGCCGACGGCACGCTGCGCTACGGCGCCCGCTCGCTGCAGCGGGGGGTGTGGACGGCGCTGCGCGCCGAGGCGCCCACCACCCTGGCAGACGGCCGCTGGCACCACGTGGCGGTTTCGCGCGACGGCGACGACCACGTGATCGTCTACGTCGACGGGCAGCCCCTGTCGGACGTGCTCACCACCCGGGCCGAGGATGCGCCCGCGAAGACGGTGGAGGGCATCCGCGCGTACCTGGGCGCCGGGGCGGGAGCGGAGCTGGAGTCGGTGGCTCCGTTCTGCGGCATGATCGCCGAGGTGCGGGTGTGGGACACCTTCCTGGAGCCGGCGGAAATCGCGTCGCGCATGCACGTGAAGCTGCGCGGCAGCGAGCCCGACCTGCTGGCGTACTGGAACTTCGACCGCCGGCACATCGACGACGAGGGACCCGAGCACCACCACGGCGAGCTCGTGGATACGGGCGAGCAGCCCGTCTGGTGGCTGACGGACCTGGCGTTCGAGAGGCCGCAGTACCCGTTCATCACCACCGTGGGAACGGTCCTGGCGCAAGGGGCCGGGCAGCCTCCCATGTACCAGGTGGAGTTCACGGTGCACCGGGCGGACGGATCCGGCATCCCCGGGCATCCGCTGGACCTGTGGTACGTCCGCCGCCGCGACGACGACCCGGTGGAGACGATGTTGGACGGTGAGCCCATCACCGGCGTGGTCGCCGTCGCGCAGCCGGAGCCCGGCGCCCCCTCGCCCGACGGCCGGCGGCGCGTGCACTCGCTGACCACCGGCGCCGACGGCAGCGCCACGCTGCTGGTGACGCCCCTGGACCAGGGGCACGCGCCCGCCATCGACCTGCGCGCCGGCTTCATGCCGCGCAACGAGCGCTTTCACGTGAACGTGCTGCTCGACAAGCAGGTGCTGGTGGCGCCCATCCCCCCGGCGCTGGTGGCGCAGAGCAAGCTGGTGCAGGACTACGCGTATTCCAGCGGCGGAACCATCAACGCCGACCGTGACCGTTCCACCTGGCGCACGGTGATCAGCGCGCTGAACGGCGACGGGTCGCTGCGCGTGGGCGAGCCGCTCTCGGTGTGGTGCGCCGAGCAGTGCACGGTAGACGTCGCCGGGCGCTCGTACGCCATCAATCCCGAAAACGCCGCCGAGCTGGTTACCGACAGCCAGGGCGAAGTGGCCATCGTGTTCGACGCGAGCGCGCTGACCGCCCCCTCGCTGATGGTGCGCGCCGGCTTCATGCACCGCAACGACCGCGTGGTGATTGCGCCCGACCAGGACCTTCACCGCACGCTGTCCACCGTCAGCGGCGCCGACCTTACCGAAAACAGGGTCACGCGGTGGACGCCGGGCATGGAGGAGGGCGAGGGCGAGGGCGAGCCGCTGCTGGCGGGCGACTACGCCGCGCACGCCGACAAGGTGGCCGACGCCATCGGCACGGTGATGGCCGCCGCCAAGCCCGCGGAGGCGGACGCGCAGGCGGCGCCTCGCGGCGGGGCGCCTCTGCTGCGTGCGCAGGCGCGCGGGCAGTCCGGGCGGCGGCTGCTCACCGCCGAGGTAGACCCCGAGCCCATGCGCCAGCCGGCGCGCGAGCCCGGAGGCGACCGCGTGGTGCTGCTGCGCACCATGGGGCGGGCGCCGGCCGTGGTGCCCGTGAACCCGGCCGGGGTGCGCGTCGCCCTCGCGCGGAACGCGGGCTTCGTTTTCGAGACGGTGACGGACGCGCACGGGACGCCGGCGGTTCGCTTCGAAATGCTGAAAACGCGGGCGCAGGTAGAGGACGAGCGTGGCGTGGCGACACCGGAGCCGCTGGTGCTGCGCGCCTGGTGGAACGACGTCTGGGACGTGATCGAGGACGTGGCGGTCGACGTCTACGACGGCGCCACGAAGATCGTCATCGCCGTGGCGGACCAGATCGAGGTAGCCATCCATACGCTGGTGGAGGGCGTAGTCAACATCGCCCACATCGTGGTGACCAGCGTTACCGAGGCCGTGAACGCCATCGCGGGCTTCTTCGAGCAGTTGGGCGTGCTGATCATGAAGGCCATCGAGTTCCTGCGCGCGCTCTTCAACTGGAAGGCCATCCTGCGCGCCAAGGACATCATCCAAAAGGTGTTCCTGGTGAGCATCGACAGCGCAAAGAGGGCCATGTCGCCCGCGCGGATCGAGGCGGCGCTGCTGCCGCTGGTGGGCGCGGGTTCCGTACGGCCACGGCCGGGAGGGCAGAGCATCGCGGCCACCAGCGCCGCGGCCGGCGAGCCCAACTCTCCCGCGCTGGACGAAGCGAAGGGCGTGCAGGGGCAGATGGTGATGCAGAAGTCCCGCGAAGGCGGCATCACCACCGCGGAGGCCCAGCTGCCCGAGGCCGCGGCGGGCGACGTGACGTTCGGTGACCTGGCCGGCAGGATTCCCTCACTGGTTTCCGGGCTGGTGGGCCTTTCGCCCGCCGACATGGTGAACCGCCTGCTGGATGCGGTAAAGGACGCGATGGACGCCGGCATCCGGACGTGCATCCGCGAGATGGCCGCCATGAGCGCCGCGGTGGTGGAGCTGGTGGACGCGGCGATGAAGCTGCTGCGGGCGGAGATCCACATTCCGTTCGTAAGCGAGCTGTACGAGTGGATCACGGGGTCGCGGCTTACCCTGCTGGACGTCATCTGCCTGGCGCTGGCGGTTCCGGTGCACCTGGCCCACCTCGCCGTCACCATGCGCACGTTCGCCGACGACAACCACGACCTGGACGAGCGCCTGAAGTCCGCCGAGCAGCGCGCGACGATGCCGCGGCTCCAGGCGCTCGCCCCGTCCCCCGCCGCGCGCCTGGACGACGTGCGCGAAGGCGTGGTCCTGCGGGGCGCCGCTCGCATCCCCAAGCGCATGGACACGACGGTGGAGCCGCTGATCATCGTGCTGCGTGCCATCAACATCGCGGCCGGAGTGGCGTCGGATGTCATTTTCACCGAGATGATGAGCGGAGGCGCGTTCGAAAGCGGTCAGGCGCGCACGCGGGGCCTGGCCAAGATGATCAAGGGCTCCACCGGAATCGCGACGTCCTTTCTGCTGCGCTTCCTGTCCACACCGGCGTGGGACGACCGGCTGGAGAGCGGCGTGACCCCCGAGGTGTGGGAAAAGTTGAAGCCCGAACCCTGGATGGCCAACACCATCCTGGTAGTGCAGAGCCTGGGCGACCTGATCACCTTCGGGGGGGGATTCAAGCAGGTGTGGGAGCCCTCCAGGGCCACCGCGGGCGGGATCGACAAGGTGGAGGCCGGTGTCGCGGTGGGCGCCATCTTCGTGTTCATCCTCGGCATTACGAAGCGGGCCGCGATGATGGACGACATGGTCAAGACGCTTGAAGACGCGGGCGCCAACGAGAACCTCGTGATCCAGGTAAAGCTCTTTGGGGTCCGTGACATCAGCATGCTGGTCGCCCGCCTGCCGTGGTTCATGTTCACCGAAACCGGCGCCGCCTTCATCCGCAGGGCGCCGGGTGCCGCGCAGGCGCTCTATTACGCGGCAACCGTTGCGCGGGGCAGCGCACAAGTCATTTCCCTGGGCACCCACGTGGGTTCGGTGTACCACTTCGGCCAGAAGCCCTGACCTGTGGCGGTGAACGCCGCGAGGCGTTGGCCGCGACTGATCTGATTTTGCGACGAGCGGGGCCGTCCCAGGCAGGGGATGGCCCCGCTCGTTCGTGCACGCGGGGCGCTCTCCCTCTAATCTCCAACGCATCGTCCCCGCCGGGTGTATATTCCGATACAGGCAGGTCGGCGTACGAGCGACCCTTCCGAACCCGCGGTGGACGAGGCAGATGGCGAGCGACGCGGCACTTCGGGCCCTGAACCGCTTCGGGCTCGGCGCGCGGGTGGGGGAACGGGCGCGCATCGGCGACGCGCGGGGATGGCTCCGCGCGCAGCTGCAGGGCGCGCCGCCGGAGCTGCCCGCGCCCGCCAGCGCCGTGCCCGCCGACATCGCGGCCGCGCTGCGCACCGTGGGGATGCGCGCCGTCTACAGCGAGGAGGTCCGGCAGCAGGCGCGCCGCCGGCTGGTGGGCATCGCCGAGGACGAGAGCCGGGCCGCGCTCACGCAGCGCGTTGCGAGCGAGCGCCCGTTCGTTGAGCGGCTGGTGGCGTTCTGGTCCAACCACCTGTGCGTGTCCGCCGGGGCCAAGCGGGTGGTGGCGCCGCTGGCGGGAGGCTACGAGCGCCAGGCGGTGCGCCCCCACGTCCTGGGCCGCTTCGAGGACATGGTGCTGGCCTCGGCGCGGCATCCCGCCATGCTCTTCTACCTCGACAACCACCAGTCCATCGGCCCGTCATCGCCCGCGGGCGGACGGGCCCGGCGCGGCGCGCGGCGCGGGCTGAACGAGAACTACGCCCGCGAGCTGCTGGAGCTCCACACGCTGGGGGTGGACGGCGGATACGCACAGGCGGACGTGGTGGAGCTCGCGCGCATCCTCACCGGGTGGACGGTCGCGGGGCTGTACGGCCCGGGAACCCGGCGCCCGGGCCGCGACGGCGACGCGCCCGGCCCGCTGCGCTTCGCGTTCCGTCCCGCGCAGCACGAGCCCGGCCCCAAGACGCTGCTGGGCCGGCGCTACCCCGAAGCCGGTGTGAACGAGGGAGAGCAGGCCATCCGCGCCCTCTGCCGCCACCCGTCCACGGCGACCTTCGTCGCCACCAAGCTGGTCGCACACTTCGTCGCCGACCAGCCGCCCCCGTCCGCGGTGGAGCGCGTCGCCGGCGTGTTCCGCGACAGCGAAGGCGACCTGCGCGCCGTCTCCACGGCGCTGGTGGAGCTGCCCGAGGCGTGGAGCGAGGGCACGCGCAAGTTCCGCACGCCGCAGGACTGGCTGGTGGCGGCCCTGCGCGCGCTCGGCGCGCCCGGAGCCGGCGAGAACCTGGCGGGCGCGCTGCGGCAGCTGCGGCACCCGCTCTGGTCGCCCGCGGCGCCCAAGGGGTTCGGCGACACCATGCAGGACTGGGCGGATCCCGACGCGCTCCTCAACCGCGCCGAGCTGGCGCGCACCCTCGGCCGCCGCATGGCCGGCGCCGGGCCGGACCCGCGCGCACTGGCGGAGGTGGTGGAGGCCCCCGCCGCCAACGCCATGCGCGCCATGCTTGCAGACAATCGCATCGCCCCGGCCGAGCGAATCGCGCTCGCCATCGCGGCGCCCGCGTTCCAGTGGAGGTAGCGATGGACCGTCGCGAGTTCCTGAAAACCATGTGCTCCGGCGGGATCGCCACGTTCGGCTTTCCCGTGGTGAGCTTCGCGCAGGTGCGGCAGAGCGGCAGGCTGGTGTTCGTGCTGCTGCGCGGCGGGTTCGACGGGCTGGCCGCCGTCGTCCCCTACGGCGACCCGGCGTACGAGGGGCTGCGGGGGCCGCTGGCCTTTCAGGACGGCGACCTGGTGCCGCTGACGCCCGTGTTCGGCCTGGCGCCGGGGCTGGCGCCGCTGCGCGAGTTCTGGGACCGGGGCGAGATGGTGGCGCTTCACGCCATCGCCATCCCCTACCGCACCCGCAGCCACTTCGACGGGCAGGCCATCCTCGAAACGGGGCTCGACCGGCCGGTGGGCGCGTCGGACGGCTGGCTCAACCGGCTGCTGCAGATCATGCCGGGGGAGCGCTCGGGGATCGCCATCGCCTCGGGAATGCCGCGGTCCATGGCCGGCGCGCACGAGGTGCAGACCTGGTCGCCCACGCAGCTGGGCGCGGTGACCGACGAGTACCTGGACCGCCTGGCAGTGCTGTACCGCGCGGACGGCACGCTGCACAACCGCTTCGAGGCGGCGCTTCAGCAGCAGGAGCTGGTGGGCGAGGAGGAGATGGCCGGCGCCGGCGCGCGGCGCGGGGGCGTGACGCCGCTGCTGCGGTCGGCCGCGCGCATCCTGCGGCAGAGCACGGGGCCCAACGTGGCGGCGGTGGAGTTCAGCGGGTGGGACACGCACGCCAACCAGGGGCTGGCGGGCGGGGCGCTGGACCGCCTGCTCGGGCAGCTGGCGGAGGGGCTGGTGGCGTTCCGCGCCGAGATGCAGGACGCCTGGGCGGACACGACCGTGGTGGTGATGACGGAGTTCGGCCGCACGGCGCGTCCCAATGGCTCGCGCGGAACGGACCATGGGACGGCGGGGGCGGGATTCCTGATCGGACCCAAGGTTGCGCGCTCCGCCGTCCTCGCCGACTGGCCGGGGCTGGGCGACACGGCCCTGTACGAGGGACGCGACCTGCGCCCCACGCTCGACACCCGCGCGGTGCTCAAGGCCGCCGTCGCCGGCACCTTCGACCTCACGGCCGCGCAGGCCGACCGCATCTTTCCGGGATCGGAAGGGGTGCGGGGCCGCTACGAGCTGATGCGCTAGCCCGCCGGACGGCTGCCCGTTCCGGGCCGGATCGCCAGCGTTTCTACGAGCACGCCCTCGCTGGGATCGTATTCCTTCACCCGCAGGGCCGAGCCGTTGGTCCACTCCACCACGATGCGGGTGGGTGCGCGCTCCACCGCGGCGGCTTCGTAGGGCGGCCAGCCCGGGCCCACCAGGCGGTCCCCTTCAACCAGATCGGACGCCTGCTTTACGCGCCGGACGCGCTCGGCCGAATCCGCCGGGCTCACCACGACGGCCACACCCGGCGGAAACTCGTCCCAGCGCCGCTCCTCTCCGCAACGCCAAAGGACCTGCATCATCCCGTCCTGCATTTCGGCCGCCTCCACCACCCAGCGCTGGCCGTTCCGCTCCTGCGTATCGCCGGGGCGGAGGTGTTCCGAATTCCTGATCATCCACGCGTACCGTTGACGGGCTTCATCACGCGGCCGTCCGCCGCCGCCTCACGCTACGGCCGAAATGTGGTGCCGTGCAATCCCTGTCCATTTAACGCCGCTTTGGCCTTGGGTCTCGGGCCCGCCATCCGGCGACCGTGCGGCCCGGTCGGGGGCGCGGATGGCCGGTTGGGCGACCGGGAATTGCGCGCGGCGCGAGGGCACGCCACAGTTGGCGCACCTGGCTGTTGCCCTGCACCCCATTCGAGCGAATGATCAACCTTCTCCGTCGCCCTCTGATTCCGCTGCTCCTGGCCACGTGCGCGCTGGCGACCGCCACAGCCGCATGTTCATCCACCGTGCGGGCGGGGACCCCCTCCGCCGCGGCATCGATCCCGGCCGGGTCGTGGCTGTTCACGCTTCGCCCGGCCGGTGGAGGCGAGATGGTGGTGAGGCTGGCGGTGGAGCCGGCGGGCACGGGAGGCTGGCAGGCATTCTCACGTCCCGGCGCTGCGGGCGAGCTGGCGGGGTGGCCCCGCGCGACCGTGGGGCGCCTTCTGGGAAAGCTCCCGCCGCGCGGCGCCCTGGTGCGGGTGGAGAGTGGAACCGCCACTTCGCGGGGTGGGCAGGTGATGGTGACGGGGAGAATGGTCGCGCTCAGCCTTGGAGAGCGTACCCTTTCCGGCGTTCTGGCCGACGGGCGCATGCGCGGCGAGCTGCGGCGCACCTCGGGCTCGCCGGCGGGGACGTTCGAGGCCGTTCCCGCCGCCGACCTGCGCCCGGTGCGCGACTACCCCGCGCTTGCGGCGCGCATGCGCAGCGCCATCGCGG
Source organism: Longimicrobium sp. (assembly GCF_036388275.1). Taxonomy (NCBI): domain Bacteria; kingdom Pseudomonadati; phylum Gemmatimonadota; class Longimicrobiia; order Longimicrobiales; family Longimicrobiaceae; genus Longimicrobium; species Longimicrobium sp. Next base: position 9,584 of record NZ_DASVSF010000075.1, on the reverse strand, counting down.
CGGGGATTTACGATCCCGAGCTGCTCAACCGGCCCGAGTGGCGCTCCTTCTTCCGCGAACTGGACGCGCGCTTCGCATCGGTGCCCGACGACGTGCACGCGATGGCGGTGTTCTACGCGCTGCTGCCGCGGCTTCACATGTCGCATCTGGAGCTGTTCCGCGACCCGCGCATCGCCGCCACCCCGCTCGACTCGCTGCTCACCGAGAACCGCAACCCCGACGCGCTGGTCAGCCTCTCCTTTCCCGCGCCCGGGGTGGCGCGGCTGCGCGTAACGAGGTGGTCCGGGGTGACGGCGGCGGTGGACCGGGCTTTCGTGCGCATCGACTCGGCCGCCCCGCACACGCTGATCCTGGACATCCGTGGCAACCGGGGCGGCGACGTGAGCTCCATGTCTCCCCTGGCGCACCTGGTGCGCGATCGCGTGGACGGGGGGGTGTTCCTGGGACCGGGCTGGTACCGCACCCACCGCGGGCGTCCCACCCCTGCCGAACTCGCGGCCATTCCCGTCCTCTCGGGTGGAGACGCCCGGTCGGTGACCTACGGGGTTCGCCAGCACGGGGCGCTACGGGGCGTGGTGCCGCCCCGGTCGCCGCACTTCGGCGGCCGCGTGTTCCTGCTGGTGGATGAGACCTCCGGGAGTGCCTCCGAGCCCCTGGCACACCTCCTGAAGACGACCGGGCGGGCCACGCTGGTGGGAGAGCGGACCGGGGGTGGCATGCTCTCGGCGCCCCCGCACCCCGTGGGAGACGGGTGGGTGATGATCTTTCCGGAGGCGGACTACTTTGCCGCGGACGGCACGCGGCTGGAGGGGAACGGGGTGAGGCCGCACGTCGCGGTTGCTTCCGACCGCGCGCTCACCACCGTCGCGGAGCGCATCCGGGCGGAGCAGCCATACGCGGGGGCCCTGCTGCTGGGCACGGCGCACCAGGAGGCGAACCGGCTTCCCGAGGCGGAGCGGTGGTTCGGAGAGGCATCGCGGCTGGCGCCGGACAGCGTGGCTCCGCTGCGCGGCCTTGCCTTCGTGCACGGGGCGGGACAGCGGTGGGACGCGGCGTTCACGGTGGGGGACCGGATGCTTGCGCGCGACTCCGGAGACGTCGCCGCGCTCTACCACGTGGGGCGGATGGCCGCGCTCTCCGGCCAGCGTCTCGAGAGCGGCGCACGAGCTCTGCGCGCCTACCTCGCCCGCCCTCGCCGCGCCGATCTCCCCTCCCACGCCGCGGCCCACTGGCGCTTGGGAATGATCATGGAGGCGAGCGGCGACTTCGCCGCCGCGCGGGGCGAATACGAATCGGCACTCCGCCTGGAGCCGGAACACGCCGACGCGCGGGCCGCCCTGCGCGCCCTGAACGACCGTGCCGGTCCGTCATGAGCGACGCAGAACACGTGTCCATCCCAACCGCCCCGACGTATACCCCGCTACGCGCGGCTTGCCGAGAGGGCCGGGCCGCGGTCTCCCTGACGGCCCGCGTGGTGCGGGTGGGAATGCTGCCTGGCCACGGTCCGGCATGCGCGTCGGCAGCGGCATTCCTTTCGGCGTAAGACCCGGTGACCTTGCATTACAACCTTCACATACCACCGCTCCACCAGGCGCGCAGTCCTCGGGTGCTCGCCCGCGTGCTCTCGCTGTGGGCAGCCCTCGGCATCGCTGGATGCGTTCACGGCGGGAGGGCCGACGAGCCGCCCGCGGCGCCCGGTGAACTGGTCGCGGCGCGGTCGGACCGGGTACCTCCGTACGACGTGGAGCGATACGATGCCTCGCTCCGGGTGTTTCCAGGCGAGCGCTCGATTGCCGGAGAGGTGGAGATCCTGCTGCGGACACGCGATCCCGCTGTCCGCAGGATCACGCTCGAGGCGCGAGGCCTCCGGATCACACAGGTGCTGGCGGCCGGCTCGCCGGCGGAGTACGTCCACGAAGGACCAGAGCTGCACGTGGCCGTTCCGGCTGCCGCGGGCCGGGGGGCTTTCCCCGTGCGGATCACCTACGATGGCCGGCCGGAGCGGGGGATGGTGTTCGGACCGGGACGCGTACACACCGCGTTCAATACGGGATCATGGATGGTTTCCAATCCGTGGCCGGGAGACAAGGCGGCGCTCCGCCTGGAGGTGACCCTGCCGTCCGAACTCCAGGCCGTGTCCGGCGGCCGGCTGCTCCGGCGTGACGAGCTGGCGGGCGGGCTGCACCGCTACGTGTGGGAGCAGGCATCGCCCATGAGCAGCTACCTCTTCGGGTTCGCCGCCGCCCGGTTCGCGGAAAGCCGTGCGGAGGGGCACCCGGTGGCGCTGGGCTACTACGGCGTGGGATTCACTCCGGCGGAGCTGGACCGGGTGTTCCAGGCGACGGGCCCGGCCCTGGCGTTCTTCACCCGGGCCGCCGGCGCCCCTTATCCCGGCAGCCGCTACCTGCAGGTGCTGATGCCCGGCGCGGGCGCCCAGGAACTGGTGGAGATGTCCATCATGGACACCGCCTACGGCCGCGCGGTGCTCCGGGATTCCACGGAGGACCACCTCGTTGCGCACGAGCTTGCCCACGCCTGGTGGGGCAACGCGCTGACGGCCGGAGACTGGACGGATTTCTGGCTCAACGAGGGGATCACCACCTTCATGGTGGCCGCGTACAAGGAACGCAGGTGGGGGCGAGACGCGTACGAGCGGGAGATCATCCTGGCCCGCGGCCGGTACGAGCGGGCACTGCAGGCCGGCCGCCGTGCCGTGCGCCACGCCGGGTGGACGGTGCCCTCCGACGCAGGCGGCCCCATCACCTACAGCGGCGGCGCCCTGTTCATGCACCTGCTGCGGTCGGAACTGGGCGACGACGCGTTCTGGCGCGGGTTCCGCGACTACACGCGGGCGGGGCTCGCGACGGGAGTGGTGCGGACCGAAGACCTTCAGCGCGCCATGGAGCGCCACGGCGGCCGCAGCCTCGGCGCCCTTTTCGCGGCCTGGCTGGACTCGCCCGACCCGCCACCGGTCGTAGCGCGGCACGAGGTGGGGGATGGCCGCGTTCGCGTCTTTCTGCGGAGCGATGCGGCCGTCACGGTCGTCGTGGCGGTGGAGTCGGGCGGCACCCGCACGCGTCGGCGGGTGAAGGCCGGCCCGCGCGAGCAGGCCGTGGACTTCGCGATCCCGGGCGAAGTGACCTCGGTGCGGGTGGACGAGGACTTCGCGCTGCCACGGCGGCCCGTTCACCCTCGGTCGGTGCCGATGCTGGTGCACCAGCTGGCCCGCGAGCCCGACGCACCCGGCCGCGCCGAAGCGTTGGCGGCGCTCTCCGGTCAATGCGCGCCAGCGAGCGTGGACCCGGAATGCGCCGAGGCCGTTCCCGCGGTTCAGCGCGCCGCGCGTGACGACCCGGCGCCCGCGGTGCGGCAGCTCGCCGCACGGTGGCTCGCGGAACGCCCGGGGGGGCGGTAGGCGCGCGGCATCGGCGCCGGAAAGGTGAACCCGCGGCTGGAACAGCGGAAAGCCCCGACCCGGGCCGCTGGCGCAGTCCATTCGGGGCTTCACCTGCACCCACGCCGAACGTACCGAAGCGCGCTCGAATCCTCCCTCTCCCCCGCTTGCGGGGGAGAGGGTCGGGGAGAGAGGGCGGTCGGGGGCCTGCGCCGGGAACAGTCGAAACGCCCTATCCCGCCTCGCGTCCGTCCAACAGGGGGTGCGGGGCCGCTGCGACCTGCGCTGACCCGCGCTCAGCCGGTGCGGGGAAGGTGCACGGTGAACGTGGTGCCGCCCGCGTCCGAAGCCACCTCGATGGTCCCCGCGTGGGCGTGCACGATGCGCTCGGCGATGTACAGCCCCAGCCCCAGGCTGCCGGACGGGCCGCTGGCGGCGCTGGACGTGGATTCGCGCGGCTTCATGGGGTGAAAGATGTTCTTCAGCTGCTCGGGGGGGATGGCGGGCCCGCGGTTGTGCACCGCCACGGTGATCTCCTCGTCCCGCCCGCCTACGGTGACGGTGACGGGCGTGCCCTCGGAGCCGTGCTCCAGCGCGTTGCCCACCAGGTTGCCCAGCACCTGGGCGATCCGCGCCGCGTCCCACTCGCCCCGCTCCTCGCCGCGTGCGTGCACCTCGATGGGCCGCTCCGGGTGAAGCGCGGCAAGCTCGTCCACCACTTCGTGCACCACCTTGCCCATGCTCACGTCGCCGCGGACGATGGGAATTCCCCCGCCCAGCCGGCTCCGCGTAAAGTCCAGCAGGTCGCCCACCATGTGCACCATGCGGGTGGAGCTGCTGGCGATGCGCCCCATGAGCGTCAGGTGGGGCTCGGCGAGCTCGCCCGTGTCGAGCATGAAGCGGGCGGAGGTGAACACCACCCCCAGCGGCGTGCGCAGGTCGTGCCCCAGGATGGCCAGGAACATCTCCTTGGAGTTGTCGAGCTCCTCGGTGTAGCGCGAGACTGACTCCGCCAGCGACTGGTCCACCGCCTCGTTGAACCGCGTGAGGTCGTCCACGTCGGCGGGGGTGAGCTCGCCGTGGGCCTTGGTCCACAGCCGGATGACGCTGGCGCGCAGTGCGCGGTACTCGGAAACCATCTGCTCGATGGTGAACCCGCTCCCGGCCCGGTCGGCGCCGTGCTCCTCGGCCGCGGTGGCCGCCGAGGCCTCGGCCGCGGGCGCATTCCCCTTGGACTTTTCCGACTGCTCGTCCCCGCCCTGCTCCGTGCCCAGGTCGGCGGCGATCACCTTCAGCATCTCGGCGGCGTGGTCGCGCAGCGCCACGATGTCCATCCCGCCGCTGGCCGGCGTGCACGTGCGTGCGAACGCCTCCCACTCGGCCAGGATGGACTCGGTGTTGTCGAGGATGAACCGCGCCAGCGGCACGCGCACCGCGCCGGAACCTGGCTCGGCGGTTTTTTTGGCCTCGATGGGCTCCGTGGACTCGGCGGCGGGATCGGCTTCGGCGACGGGCGCGGCCGGGCGGACCCCGAAGAAGTTGTCCTCGATCAGCCGCAGCATGCGGTAGCCCGCCGCCTTCACCTTCTGAAGGTCGGGCGCCAGGCTCTTCCCCTCGCCATCCTCCGCGCGCTCCACCAGCAGCTCGGCGTAGCCGATGATCTGGCCCAGCGGCGTGCGCAGGTCGTGGATCAGCCCGGGCGGCAGCGCGTGCCGGGGCGCGTCGTCGGCGCGGCGGGCGGGGGCCGTCACGCCCGCGGCTCCGCTCCCGAAGGCGCCAGCGCGCCCGCCCTGCCCAGCAGCGCCTCGATCTTCCCCAGCAGCCGCGGCAGCTCCACCGGCTTGGTGTCGTAGTCGTCGCAGCCGGCCTCCATGGCCTTGCCGCGGTCGCTGGACATGGCGTGGGCGGTCAGGGCGATCACGGGAATCCCGCGCGTGGCTGCATCGGCCTTCAGCCGGCGGGTGGCCTCCCAGCCGTCCATCACGGGAAGGCTCATGTCCATCAGCACCAGGTCGGGGCCTTGGGTGCGGGCCATCTCCACCCCGCTTTCCCCGTCCACCGCCAGCACCACGAGGTAGCCCTTGCGCTCCAGCCGCCGCGACAGCATGTCGCGGTTCATCTCGTTGTCTTCCACCAGGAGGATCTTGGTCATAGCATCGTCAAGAGCGCTCACGCGGGAACCGCGCGCCGCTCTTCCTTTCTCGTGATCATGGGGCGCTGGGCGCCGTTGTCGCCCAGCAGGTCGCGAACGCGGTGCAGCAGCCCCTGGGGCTCGTCGCCCACCTTCTGGACGATGGTCTGCACGTAGCCGTTCAGCCGCTGCCGCTCGCCGTTGCTCAGGTCGTGCGACGTCACGACCACGATGGGAACCCCGCGCCACTCCGGGCGGCTGCGCACCTCTTCGGTGAACTCGAAGCCGTCCATCTCCGGCATCATCAGGTCCAGCAGGATCAGCCGGGGACGCGCCTCTTCCATCACCACCAGCGCCTCGCGCCCGTTGGCCGCCTCCGTCACCTTCCACCCCTCCGCCTGTAGCATGCCCCTCATCAGGGCGCGGGTGGCCTCGTCGTTGTCCACCACCAGCACGGCGCAGGGGCCATCGGTGCAGGTGTACTTCTTCAGCAGGCGCGAAAGCCGCCGGCGGTCCACCGGCTTGGTGGCGAACTCGGCGGCGCCCAGCGAAAAGCCCCGGTTGGGGTCGTCGACCATGGTCAGCATCACCACGGGGATGTGGCGCAGCGCCGGCTCGGACTTCAGCGCGGTGAGCACGCTCCAGCCGTCCATCCCGGGCATCATCACGTCCAGGGTGATGGCCGCCGGCTGCATCTCGCGGGCCAGCCGCAGTCCCTCCTCGCCATCGCTGGCCACCAAAACGCGGTAGCCTTCCTTGCCCAGGAACTGCTGCATCAGGTCGCGCTGCACCGCGTCGTCGTCGATCACCAGCACGCAGCTGGCGTCGGCGGGGAGCGAATCCAGGATGGCCGGCCCGGCGCCGTCCACCGAGCCCAGCGCGGGCGCGGCCACCGGGCCGGGGTCGGCGCCGATGACCAGGGCGGGAAGCTTGATGGTGAACACGCTTCCCACGCCGGGCTCGCTGCTGACGGTGACGTCGCCGCCCATCATCTGGCTGTAGCGCCGGGTGAGCGCCAGCCCCAGCCCCGTGCCGCCGAACTTGCGCGTGGTGCTGGCGTCGGCCTGGGTGAAGTCCTGGAACAGCTTCACGATCTGCTCCGACGTCATGCCGATCCCCGTGTCCGTCACCCGGCAGACGATCCACTCGCGCCCATCCATCCGCTCGCGCCGGGCGTCGACGGTGATGGTGCCCGACTGGGTGAACTTCACCGCGTTGGAAAGCAGGTTGAACATCCCCTGCCTCACCTTCACCTGGTCGGCGTGCATGAAGCCCAGCCCCGGGGCGATGGCCAGGTTCAGCGTGTTCGAGTTGGCCTGCACCAGCGGCTGGATGGTGGAAGACACCTCTTCGATGAGCGCGCCCACCTCGAAGTCTTCCAGGAACAGCTCCATCTTGCCCGCCTCGATCTTGGACAGGTCCAGGATGTCGTTGATCAGCGCCAGCAGGTGCTTGCCCGCCGTGCCGATCTTCTGCAGGTCGGCGGCGAACTCCGTCAATTCGCGCTCCTCGGCCTCTTCGAAAAGCATCTCCGAGTAGCCCAGGATGGCGTTCAGCGGGGTGCGCAGCTCGTGGCTCATGTTGGCCAGGAACAGGCTCTTGGTGCGGTTGGCCGTCTCGGCCGCCTCGCGCGCCATCCCCACCTCTTCCTCGGCGCGCCGACGCTCGGTGACGTCTTCCAGCCCCAGCACGAGGAGCTCGCCGTGGTGCCCCGCCTGCAGCCGGCGCGCGTTCAGCAGCATCACCCGGCGCCCGATGTCGGGAAAGTCGTGCTCCAGCTCGAAGTCGTTGAAGACGGAGCTGGCGGGGATGATGTCTTCCAGCAGGGTGCGCAGCGCGGGGATGTCCCACTGGCCGTTGCCCAGCTCGTAGATCAGCCGCGTCTCGGTCTCGTCGGCCGACACCTCGAAGGTCTGGTAGAAGGCGCGGTTGGCGCTGTGCACACGCAGGTCGGGGTCCAAAATCAGCAGCGGCTTGCGCACCGTGTCGACGATGTCCTGGGCGTACGTCTCGATGGCCTGCAGGTCGGCCTCCGCCCGGCGGCGCTCGGTGACGTCCTCCATGGCCAGCACCACCAGCTCGGCGTGGCTCGACGCGCGCAGCTTGCGGGCGTTCAGCAGCATCACCCGCCGGCCGATGGTGGGAAAGGTGTGCTCCAGCTCGAAGTCGTTGAACACCGAACTGGTGGCCATCACCTCGTCGAGCAGGGTGCGCAGGTCGGGGATGTCCCACTGGCCGTTGCCCAACTGGTAGATCAGCCGGTTCTCGGTTTCCTCCGGCGACACCTCGAAGGTGTGGTAGAAGGCCCCGTTGGCGCTGTGCACGCGAAGCTCGGGATCCAGAATCAGCAGCGGCTCGCGCACCGTGTCGACGATGTCGCGGGCATAGGTTTCGATGGCCTTCAGGTCGGCCTCGGCGCTGCGGCGCTCCGTGACGTCTTCCATGGCGAGCACCACCAGCTCGGCGTGGCTTCCGGCGCGCAGCTTGCGCGCGTTCAGCAGCATCACCCGCCGGCCGATGGTGGGAAAGGTGTGCTCCAGCTCGAAGTCGTTGAACACCGAGCTGGTCTTCATCACGTCGTCCAGTAGCCCGCGCAGGTCGGGGATGTCCCACTGGCCGTTGCCCAGCTCGTAGATCAGCCGGTCCTCCGTCTCCTCTTCCGAGACGCGGAACGTCTGGTAGAAGGCCCGGTTGGCGCTCCGCACCCGCAGCATGGCGTCCAGGATCAGCAGCGGCTCCCGCACCGTGTCGACGATGTCCTGCGCGTACGCCTCCAGCTCCGCCCCACGTGGCTTCCGTCTCAGCATCCGGCCCTCTTCTCTCGTTTCGGAACACCGGACGGAGTGTATTGACCAACCGGTAAATTCAAGCTAACGTATATCTACCAAACGGTCAATAAAATTCCTGGGACAGACGGGGGGAGAGATGCCGGGGAAGCGGGCTTCGGAAGACGTGCGGCGCGAGCAGATCCTGCGGGCGGCGTTCGAGGTGGCGGTGCGCGACGGCATCGGCGGGCTGACCATCCGGGCGGTGGCGGCCGAGGCGGAGCTCAGCCACGCGCTGGTGCTCTTTCACTTTCAGCGCAAGGAGCGGCTGGTTCACGAGCTGCTCGACTGGCTGATCGCCACCACGCCGGTGTTTCGCGTTCCGCTGGAGGTGGCCGACCTTCCCCACGCCATGGACCGGCTGGACGCGGTGCTGCGGCAGGAGATGGAGCGGCTTGCGCGCGAGCCCCGGCACACGCGGCTGTTCCTGGAGTTCTGGGCGATGGGCGCGCGCGACGACGCCATCCGGGTGCGCATCAGCGCCGAGCTGGAGCGCTACCGGCGGGCGTTCCACGCCATCATGGAGGCGCTGCTGCGGGCGGAGCCGGCGGCGTTCCCGGGTGCTACCGCCGACGGGCTGGCGGCGATGGCGGTGAGCTGGATTCACGGGTGCGCCGTGCAGGCCATGATCGACCCGGAGCACTTCGACACCGGCGAGTACCTGGCGGCCGTGCGCGGGATCGTGGGCCAGCGGGGGTGATCCGGGGATGAGCGGGGGGTGAGCGGGGCGGGCCCCTGTCATCCCGACGGAGCGGCCCCATCGGACCTGCCCATCCGCCGTACTCGGCAGCGACCGAGGGATCCGCCACACACTCCGGACGCGCCGCACGGTCCTCCTCACACGAGAACAGGCCAGTCCGCGCAGGCGGACTTCGTGTGGTTGTTGCAGCGAATTCATTCGCCCGTGCAGGCCTTCTCGGCGGGTTTGGCTGGACTCGGCGTGGACGACGGGCGCCCCCCATCCCCAGCCCTTCCCCCGCAAACTGCGCGGGGGAAGGGAGCCAGTGCCGCGCGCTTCGATGGCTGTCGATGCGCTGGCGGAGGGTGATGGCGGGTGTGGGGCGCTTCGATGGTTCCGGCGCAGTCCCCGGCTGCCCTCTCCCCCCGGCCCCCTCTCCCGCAAGCGGGCTACCCATTACCCACATCTCTGATAGGGGTGTCAGGGCCGAAATACAAGGCGCAGTCTGCAAAAATGCCGTGGGAGCGTAGGTTTGAGGCCGCGTCAAACCCGTCG
>NZ_DASVSF010000074.1 GCF_036388275.1 Longimicrobium sp. | reverse complement strand
GACGGCGCTTCCCGGCTCCATCCGGTCGACGAACCAGAGCCGCTCCTGCGCAAAGGACAGCGGCAGCGCCCCCGTGCGCTCCACCGGCACGATGGCGGAAACCTTCGGTGCGCTGCGCGCCAGCTTTGCGGCGCGCGCCATTTCGAGGATCCGTTCACGTTCGGCGATCGACAGCGTCGTGCTCATCGGCTCTGGAGACAGTTCGTTGTTGCGATGGAAGGCGACTGATCCGTCATCCCACGTCGGCCGCGCGGACCAGCGCAAGCAGCTCTTCGATCTCGTTCGGATCGAACTCGGCCAGCTGGGCGTCGAGAAGGTGCTGGGCCAGCAGGGAAAGCTCGGGCTTTTCGAAGACGTCGCGCACCGAGAGCTCCACGTCCATCTCGCGCTTGACCCGGAACACGAGCCGGGTGGCCAGCAGGGAGTTCCCGCCGAGCTGGAAGAAGTCGTCGTGGCGGCCCACCCGCTCCACGCCCAGGAGGCCGGCCCAGATCTCCGCCAGCGCCTCCTCCGTCCCACCGGCGGGCGCCTCGTACCCGCGCGTGGAGAATGCATCGCCCTCGGGCGCGGGGAGCGCCCGGCGGTCCACCTTGCCGTTCGGCGTAAGCGGCAGCGCGTCCAGGCGCACGTACGCCGCCGGGACCATGTATTCGGGGAGCCGCTCCAGGAGATGTGCCCGCAGCACCTCCGCTCCGGCCGTCTCGTCGCCGGCCACGTACGCCACCAGCCGCTTCTCGCCCTGCGCGTCGTCGCGCACCAGCACCACCGCCTCGCGCACCGTGGCGTGCTCCACGAGCCGCGCCTCGACCTCGCCCAGCTCGATGCGGAAGCCGCGCACCTTCACCTGGAAGTCGAGCCGCCCCAGGTACTCGATGGCGCCATCCATCCGCCACCGTGCCCGGTCGCCCGTCCGGTACAGCCGTGCGCCGCCTTCGGCCGAGAACGGATCGGGGACGAAGCGCTCCGCGGTCATCGCCGCCCGGCCCTGGTAGCCGCGCGCCACCTGGACACCGCCGATGTACAGCTCGCCGGGAACGCCCACGGGGACGGGCTCGAGCGCCGCGTCCAGCACGTAGAGCGCGGTGTTCCACACCGGCCGGCCGATCGGCACCACGCCGGCCGCGTCCTCACGCGGGCAGGTCCAGCAGCTCACGTCCACGGCCGCCTCGGTGGGGCCGTACAGGTTGGTGAGCTCCACAGGGCCGGCGAACCGGTCGTAGAAGCGCCGCACCAGCGCCGGCGGCAGCGCCTCGCCGCTGCAGACCACGTGGCGGAGCGACCCGCAGCGGCCGTCCTCCACCGCCTCCACGAACACCTGCAGCATGGAGGGGACGAAGTGCAGCGCGGTCACCCCTTCGCGCTCGATCACGTCGCGCAGGTAGGCCGGGTCGCGGTGCCCGTCCGGCCGCGCCATCACCAGCCGTGCCCCCTGCTGCAGCGGCCAGAAGAACTCCCACACCGACACGTCGAAGCCGAACGGCGTCTTCTGCAGCACCACGTCGTCCGCGCCTAGACGGAAGTGCGCCTGCATCCACACCAGCCGGTTGACCACGCCCCGGTGCTGGTTCATCACCCCCTTGGGGCGGCCGGTGGAGCCCGACGTGTAAATCACGTACGCCACGTTCGACGGCGTCACGACGGGCGCGGGGTTCTCCGCGCTCTCCCGCGCGACCGAATCCCACGCCGCGTCCACGTCCAGCGCCGGCACATCGGAGGCGGGAAGGATGCCGCGCAACCGCTCCTGGGTGAGCACCACGGCGACACCGGAATCCTCCAGCATGTACGCCAGCCGCTCGGCGGGCAGCCCCGGGTCCAGCGGCACGTACGCGCCGCCCGCCTTGAGCACGGCCAGCAGCGAGACAACCATCTCCACGCCGCGCTCCATCAGCACGCCCACGCGCACCTCGGGGCCCACGCCGTGGCCGCGAAGGTGGTGGGCGAGGCGGTTGGCGCGCGCGTTCAGAGCCGCGTAGCTCAGCGTCTCGTCTTCGAAGACGAGCGCGTCCGCGCCGGGCGTGCGCTCCACCCGGGCCTCGAACAGCTCGTGGATGCACCGGTCCGCCGGAACCTCCGCTTCGGTCCGGTTCCACGCGTCCAGCACCTGCGCGCGCTCCGCATCCCCGAGCAGGTCCAGCCGCGAAAGCCGCACGTCCGCGTCCGCGGCGACCTGCTCCAGCACCCGTGCCAGGTGGCCGATCATCCGCTCGATCGTGCCGCGCTCGAAGAGGTCCGTGCTGTAGCTCAGTCCGCCGCGCAGGCCCCGGGGGGTCGCCGCGAGCTCCAGGGAAAGATCGAAGTTGGCGGCCTCCATGGCCGTACCGGCTCCGCTCATCTTCAGACCCGCGAGACCGCCTCCCCCGCCCCCTCCCCCGCCCACGGCGTTCTGCAGGGCGAACATCACCTGGAAGATCGGCGAGTGGCTCAGGGAGCGCTCCGGCTGCAGCTCGACCACCAGCTTCTCGAAGGGCAGGTCCTGGTGCGCATACGCGCCCAGCGTCACCTCCCGCACGCGCCGCAGCACCTCGCGAAAGCTCGGGTCTCCCGAAAGGTCGGTGCGCAGCACCAGCGTGTTGACGAAGAAGCCGATCAGCGCCTCCACTTCGCCCCGCGTGCGCCCGGCGATCGGGCTTCCCACCACCACGTCCTCGCTCCCGGCGTACCTGCCCAGCAGCACCTGGAAGGCAGCCAGCGCAACCATGTACAGCGTGGCGCCCTCGCTGCGCCCCAGCGCCTGCAGCCGCTCCAGCAGCTCCGGGGAGAGCTCCACCGGCACCGACGCGCCCCGGTACGTCTGCACCGGCGGGCGGGGGTGGTCGGTGGGCAGCTCCAGCAGCTCCGGCGCGCCAGCCAGGCGCTCCCGCCAGTACGAGAGCTGCCGGTCCAGCGCCTCGCCCGCCAGCTGCTCGCGCTGCCACACCGCGTAGTCGGCGTACTGCACCGGAAGCTTCGGCAGCGGCGACTCACGCCCGTCGCGGTACGCCTCGTACAGCGCCGACAGCTCGCGCAGCAGCACCCCCATGCTCCACCCGTCGCTGACGATGTGGTGCATGGAGACCAGCAGCAGGTGATCTTCCGCATCCAGCCGCAGCAGCACCGCGCGAAAGAGCGGTCCCGCCGCGAGGTCGAACGCCCGCCGCGCCTCCTCGCCGGCGCGCCGCCTGGCCGCCGTCTCGCGATCGGCCTCGCCCAGCCCCGACAGGTCCTCCACCGGCAGGGCGAACCCGCCGAAGGGCGGGATCACCTGCACCGGCGAACCGTCCACCTCGGCGAACGTGGTCCGGAGCGCCTCGTGCCTGCGGACGACCTCGGCCAGCGCCCGCTCCAGCGCCGCCTCGTCCAGCGCACCTGCCAGGCGCCATGCCACCGGCCGGTTGTAGGTGGTGCTTCCCGGCTCCAGCCGGTCGATGAACCAGAGCCGCTCCTGCGCGAAGGAGGTGGGCGCGGTCCGCGTCCGGCCGACCTTCTCGAGGAGGATCTTCCGCAGCAGCTCCTGCTTCTCGCTGCGCGAGAGCGTGCCGGCAACCTTGGGGGGGAGGGTCATTCCGATCTCTGGTTCCTCAGGATTGCGCGCCCAGGAGGCGGTCCAGCTCTTCTTCCGACAGCTCGTCGATCGTGTCGAGCAGGTGGTGCGCGCTGGCCTCGGGGCCGGGCGCCGGCTCGGCCACCGGTCCCGCCAGGGCCACCTCCCCTCGTTCCGCCACGACGCGGGCCAGCTCCGCCACCGTGGGCCCCTCGAACAGCGCCCGCAGCGGCAGCTCGATGTCGAACACCGCGCGCACCTGCGAGACCACCCGCGTGGCCAGCAGCGAGTGCCCGCCCAACTCGAAGAAGCTCTCCTCCACCCCCACCCGCTCCAGCCGCAGCACGTCCGCCCAGATCCCCGCCAGCAACTCTTCGGTCGGCGTCCGCGGCGCTACGTACCGGTCCGCGGCGGCGGCGTGCTCCGGGGCCGGCAGCGCCCTGCGGTCCAGCTTGCCGCTCGGCGTCAGCGGAAGCCGCTCCAGCGCGACGAACGCCGCCGGCACCATGTACTCCGGCAGCTCCCGGCGCAGGTGGTCGCGCAGGACCCCCGCCTCCACGTCGCCCACCACGTACGCCACCAGGCGACGGTTCCCCGCCTGGTCTTCGTGCGCAACCACCACCGCCTCGCTCACCCCCTCGCGCGCCAGGAGCCGGGCCTCGATCTCTCCCGGTTCGATCCGGTAGCCCCGCACCTTCACCTGGGTGTCCACACGCCCCAGGAACTCGATGGTCCCATCCGCCAGCCACCGCCCCAGGTCCCCGGTTCGGTACAGCCGCGCTCCAGGCTCGGCGCCGAACGGATCGGGAACGAACTTCTGCGCCGTCAGCGCCGGCCGGCCCAGGTACCCCCGCGCCACCCCCGCGCCGCCCACGTACAGCTCGCCGGAAACCCGAACGGGCACCGGCTCCCCCCGCGCGTCCAGCAGGTAGACACGCGTGTTGGAGATCGGTCCCCCGATCGAAGCGCCCGGCGCCTCGCCCTCCGTAGCGCAGGTCCGCGCCGTCGAGGTCACGGTCGCCTCCGTGGGGCCGTACTCGTGGTACAGCCGCGCTCCCGGCAGCCGGGCCCGGAGCTCCGCCACCATCCCCACGGGGAGGGACTCCCCCCCCAGTACGATCCGCCGCAGGCTGGAGCAGCCCTCCAGCCCCGGGTGCTCCAGGAATGCCTGCAGCTGCGAGGGAGTGAGGGCCATGGTGCTGACCTCCCGGCGGCGGACGACGTCCACCACGTAGTCTACCTCCCGCTGTCCACCGGGCCGCAGGAGGACCAGGCGGGCGCCCACCAGCAGCGGCGTGAACAGGTCGCGTACCGAGACGTCGAAGCTGAACGACGTCAGCTGCAGCAGCGCGTCGCCGGCTCCGAATTCCCAGTGCCGTTCTCCCCAGGCCAGCAGGTTGATGACGCCACGGTGCCGGTTCATCACCCCCTTCGGCTGCCCCGTGGAGCCAGAGGTATAGATGACGTACGCCAGGTTCTCCGGAGTCAGCGCCCCGCGCCCGGGATTGGAATCCGGCTGGCCGGTCCAGGCGGAAGCATCTCCATCGAGCACCTCGATGGAGATGCCCGATCCGCCGAACCGTTCCGAGAGCGAGCGCTGCGTCAGCAGCACCACGGGCGCGCTGTCCTGGAGCATGTAGCCCAGCCGCTCCTCGGGATACTCCGGATCCAGCGGCACGTACGCCCCGCCGGCCTTGAGCACGGCCAGGATGGCGACGACCATCTCGATGCCGCGCTCCACGCACAGCCCCACCCGCGCCTCCGGACCCACGCCCAGCTTTCCGAGGTGGTGTGCCAGCCGGTTCGCCCGGGCGTTCAGCGCCGCGTACGTCACCTCCTCGTTCTCATGGACCAGCGCCACCGCGTGGGGAGTGCGCTCCACCTGCGCCTCGAAGAGCTCGTGCACGCAGACATCCCGCCGATACTCCGCCTCCGTGCGGTTCCACTCCTCCACCACCATGCGCCGCTCCGCCTCCGGGAGCACGTCGATGCTCCCGATCGCCCGCCCGGGAGCGGCCTCCAGCGCCTCGACCAGCCGCTCCAGCGCCGTGTGCATCATCCGGCACACCCGCTCCGCCTCCGCCGGGGCCGCCACCTGCGCCGTCAGCACGAACGCTTCCCCCAGGTCGTTCACCGAGGCCGCCACCGGGTAGCTCGTCCGCTCCTGTGCGTGAACGCCCCGCACGCCCTTCCGCGGCTGCCCCGCCTGCCGCGAACGCTTCGTCACGCCGTAGCGATAGTTCAGCAGCGAGGTGAACAGCGGCGCGGGTGCCGCCACGCCGCTGCTGCGCTGCGCCAGCGCCAGGGAGGCGTGCTCGTGCCGCAGCAGGTCCGCCAGCAGCGCGTGCGTGCGACGCACCGCCGCCTCGACCCCCTCCTCGCCCACCCCGATCCGCACCGGCAGCGTGTTGATGAACGGGCCCATCACGCGGTCCGTACCTTCCCCGCCCTGCATCCGGCCGAAGAGCAGCGTCCCGAAGACCACGTCCTCCCGGCCGCTCAGCCGCGCCAGCACCTGCGCCCACGCCAGGTGGCACAGGCTCGCCGCGCTCACCCCCAGCGCCCGCGCCCGGAGGCGCAGCCGC
>NZ_DASVSF010000073.1 GCF_036388275.1 Longimicrobium sp. | reverse complement strand
GGAGCGTAGGTTTGAGGCCGCGTCAAACCCGTCGTCGACGTAGGAGTGTGTGGCGTCTACGCACCGGAATGCGCGCTGCTCCGTCTCCCGAGTGGACGCAGATGAGGGCCAAACCCCTGCTGTCACCTTGGTTTTGTGCGTTCCTGGCCCGATACAAAGATGTGGGTAATGGGTAGGCTTCGCAGGGGAGGGGGAGACCTGAACCGCGCTTCGGCGGGCTTGATGCGCTGAACTGCGCGTGCAGTCCGCGCAGGCGGACTTCGTGACTTGCCAGCTGCGGTTTCAACCGCCGGGAGGATGTTGAGGCCGCTGCACTGGTGACCGCTGCCGCGTCCGGGCTTGTACGTGTCCGAGGCTGGATCCTTCGGCCCGCATGGGACGGTGTGCGGGCAGGTTCCGTGCGCCTGGGCCTCTGGATGACAGATGCGCTCCGGCTGGCCTGGCGCACTCGACTGGCTCCCTTCCCCCGCGCAGTTTGCGGGGGAAGGGCTGGGGATGGGGGGCGCCGGCCCGAGCGCCGGGCTATCCTGACGCTCCCATCCCTGCAGTGCACCCCCTCTCCCACGCTGTTTGTGGGAGAGGGCGGCACGCGTGTCAGCGCGGCCGGGTGAGGGGCCCACGGCAGCTGAGGCATCCGGATCAGTGCTGGTTAGGCCTCTGGATGACAGACCACGTTGGAGGCGCCGGTGCGACGGTCTGGTTTTCGCGACGGGGCCGCTCGGGACGGGCGGCCCTTTCGCTCCGCGCGGACGCCTGCTAGGATCGGGACGAGCAGACACGCGTCCGCGCCAAGCCAAAACGTACGGGGATTCGGGATGATCAAGAATCAGGAAGACGATCAGGACCAGGACGAAGAGCAGGCCCCCAAGGACCGGCCCAACGCGCTTACCGAGGGCATCCGCGAACGCCTGTTCAAGTCGCGCACGCTGATCATCAGCGGCGGCATCGACCAGCAGCTCACCTCCAACGTCATCGGGCAGCTCCTGGCCATGACGGGCGAGAGCGACGAGCCCATCAACATGTTCGTGAACTCGCAGGGCGGCCACGTGGAGTCGGGCGACACCATCCACGACGTCGTGCGCTTCATCAAGCCGCGGGTGCGGATGATCGGCACCGGGTGGGTGGCCAGCGCCGGCGCGCTGATCTACGTGGCGGCCAAGAAGGAAGACCGCTACTGCCTTCCCAATACGCGCTTCCTGCTGCACCAGCCGGCGGGCGGGAGCAGCGGCACCGCGTCCGACATCGCCATCGAGGCGCACGAAATCATCAAGATGCGGGCGCGCATCAACCAGATCTTCGCCCGCGAGACGGGGCAGCCCATCGAGCGGATCGAAACCGACACGCACCGCAACTTCTGGCTGGATGCGCAGCAGGCGGTGGAGTACGGCCTGGTCAGCCGCATCATCAACAGCATCGACGAGCTGGACTGACACCGGTGCAGCCCGATGCACGGGGGCGCGGACCGGGACACCGGCTCCGCGCCCTCGTCGCGCATGCAGCCGCGAGCCGCCGTGGAAGCACTCCGCTCATTCGTCATCCGCCACCGCTCGCGCCTGCACCGCGGCTGTGCCGTCGGCGCCGTCGGGGTGCCGCTGGCGTTCGCCGCCGGTGCCGCGATGGTGGACGGGTGGGAGGCGAGGCGCTTTCTGCTCCTGTACATGGCGCCGTTCTTCCCCGCGTTCTTCCTGTGGGCGCGGCGCTGGCTGGACGAGATCGAGCAGCAGCGCCCCGCCGCGCTGGTCGTCGATGCGGTGGTCGTAGTCCTCGCCGCCACGCGGATGACAGGCACGTGGCTGCCGTTTTCCGGGCACATGCTGTTCTACACCTACGCCGGGCTGACCACGCGCTCCCGCGCGCTGCAGCTGCTGATCAGCGTGCTGGCCGCGGTCGCCGCGTGGTTCAAGCTCGTCCTCTGGGGGTGGCGCTCCTTCGGCCTGGGGATCGCGGCGGGGCTGGCGCTCGCCGGGGTGCGCATGCTTGCTGGACGAACCGCGGCTGAACCACCATCCGCCACCTGATGAACTACTCGGAATTCGAGCGGCGCGCGCTGGAGATGTTCGAATCCATCCCCTCGGAATTCAAAGGCGGGGTGGAGTATGTCTCCGTGTCGCGCGACACGGTGCCGCACGCGGAGCTGCCGGACGTGTACACGCTGGGCGAGTGCGCCACGGGCGAGCTGGACTTAGGTGTGGACCTTCCCGACCTCACGCGCTCCGGCGTTCACCTGTACTTCGGCTCGTTCCGCGCGCTGACGGACATCGACGAGGAGTTCGACTGGGAGGGTGAGCTGTGGGAAACACTCACCCATGAGATCCGTCATCACCGCGAATCCACCGCGGGCGAGGACGCGCTGGAGGACTTCGACTACGCGGCGGACGAGAACTTCAAGCGCCGCGAGGGGATGCCGTTCGATCCCCTCTTCTACCGCTCCGGCGAGCCGCTGGGCGACGACGCGTGGGACGTGGACGGCGACCGCTTCGCCGAGGTGCGGCTCGCCGGGCGCGACTTCGACCGGCTGGACGAGGTGGTGGCGCAGCTCGGCGATGCGCGGGTGTCGGTGCCGCGCCCGGAACGGCTGGGCGACGTGTGCTTCCTCTACCTGGAGGAGTTCGACGGCGGGCCGGGCGAGGCCGCGGTCGTCCTGGTCCGGCGGCGCGGCACGTGGGAGTCGCTGCGCGGCCTGTTCGCGGGCGGCGAGCCGGAGGTGCTGGAGTACGCCGTGGAGCCGGGCGACTGGTTCCGCGTGGAGGGCTGACGGGCTACTTTCCGTCGCGTGGACATGAGCTTGTGTGCGAGAGCGAGGGGTGGGCGTGGCTGACGAGGGCAAGGGCGGAACGGCGCGGCTGACGCCGTACGAGCTGGCATTCCTGGAGGGCGACTTCGAGTCGCGGGTATTCCCCGCGATCGTAAGCGAGGCGGGCGGGCGCGGCGAAGACCCGGGCCTGCGCGACCGCTTTCAGTTCATCGCCGCCGTGGGCGACGCCGTGCGCGAGATCGTTCCGCCGGACGTGCCGCCGGAAACGCTCGACGAGTACCGCGCGCTGTTCTATCACGCCTTCAACTTCTGGCGCGCGGGCCGCCGGACCTTCGTGATGGACGCGCCCGTCGCCCGCTACCTGGTGGAGGCGGCGCCGCGGCTGGAGGGGTGGGAGCTCGCCGCCCCGGCCGATGCGTTCTACCTGCAGCTTCCGCCCAACCTGTTCTGGGCCAGCATCAACCCCGACCAGCAGCCGGAGCCGGTGGACGGGTTCTTCGTCACGCTGGCGACCGAGACCGACGCGCGCGGCACGCCCTTCCAGGACCTGCAGGCGCTGATGATCCTGGGCATCCACCGCAACCGGCCGGGCTTCAGCGTCATCCCGTTCGACTGCGAGATCGGGCCCGGCATTCCCACCGTCTGGGCAGAGCCGGGGCGGGAGAGCGGGCAGGACTTCGAGAACGTGCTCCCCGGCGGCGACATGGCCGGGCTGTACTCCATCCTCACGGTCACCGAGGCGCTGAAGCTGATCGGCCGCGTGCTGTGGTACGTGGATCGGCATCCCGAAGACATCGTTCCCGAGACGGCACCGGAGCGGCGGCTGGAGGACCGGCCCGGATCGCCGCCGCTGTCGCGGATGGACTTCCTTCGCGTGCGCTTCGGCGGGGCAGGGGCGTGACGGCGCGCGAGGCCGCCGCGGCCCTCTCCGAGATCGCCATGCTGCTGGAGGTCGTCGGCGGCAACCCGTTCCGCGCCAAGGCCTTTTCCTCCGCCGCGCGCGCGCTGGAAACGTCCACCGCCGACCTTCACCAGCTCACCGCCGCGGGGCGCCTGCAGTCGCTGACGGGCGTGGGCGAGGGGATCGGCGCCGTGCTCGAGGAGCTGGTGGGCACGGGGACGTCGGGGATGCTGGAGGAGCTGCGCGCGAAGACGCCGCTGGGCCTGTACGACCTGATGAAGATCAAGGGGCTCGGCGCCAAGCGCATCCGCACGCTGTACGCGGACTTAGGAATCGACGGGCTGGATGCCCTGGAGAAGGCGGCGCTCGCGGGGAAGATCGCCACGCTCCCCGGCCTGGGGGCCAAGACGGAGCAGAAGATCCTGGAGGGGATCGCCTTCGCGCGGTCGTTGCGCGGGCGGCGGCGCTACTACCAGGCCATCGAAGCCGCGGCGGGGCTGCTGGAGCTAGTGGAGGGCCTACCAGGAGTTGTCCAGGCGCGCGCGGCCGGGCAGGTGCGGCGGCGGCTGGAGGTGGTGGATTCCATTGACCTCGTGGCCTCGTCCGACGATCCCGCCGCCGTCCTCGCCGCCTTTCGCGCCATCCAGGGCGTGGAATCGGCCGATGACGACTACGCGGACCACCGCGCCGAGGTGACCTTCGCGGACGGGCTGACCGCGCGTTTGACCTGCGTTCTCCCCGGCCGCTTCGGCGCCGCGCTCGTCTGGGCGACGGGGAGCGACGAGCACCTGGCGCAGATGGCGTCGCGCGCGGAGGAGCGGGGGTACCGGCTGGACGCGGAGGGGCTGGCGAAGGGAAACAGGCTCGTCGCGACCGCGGACGAGGAAAAGGTGTACGAAGTGCTCGGGCTGGCGTGGATTGCGCCCGAGCTGCGCGAGGGGTGGGGCGAGGTGCAGGCGGCGGCGGACGGTACCCTGCCGAAGCTGGTGGAGGCGGAGGACCTGCGCGGCACCTTCCACTGCCACACCACCTGGTCCGACGGCCGCGCCAGCGTGGCCGAGATGGCCCAGGCGGCGCGCGAGCGGGGCTGGGCGTACCTGGGCATCGCCGACCACTCGCAGGCGGCGGGCTACGCGGGCGGGCTCCCCCAGGCGGCGGTCCGCAAGCAGCACCGCGAGATCGATGCGTGGAACGCGGAGCACGGGGGGAAGGGGAAAAAGCGCTTCCGCCTGTTCAAGGGCGTGGAAAGCGACATCCTGGCGGACGGGCGGCTGGACTACGACGACAACGTACTCGCCTCGTTCGACTACGTCGTTGGCTCCGTGCACTCCGGCTTCCAGATGGGCGAGCGCGAGATGACGGACCGGCTGATCCGCGCCGTGTCGCATCCGCGCATCACCATGCTGGGCCACGCCACCGGCCGCCTGCTGCTGAAGCGTGACGGCTACGCGGTAGACGTGCGGGCGGTGATCGACGCGGCGGCGGAACACGGCGTGTGCGTGGAGATCAACGCCGACCCCCACAGGCTGGACGTGGACTGGAAAAACGCGCGCTACGCCGCCGAAAAGGGCGTGCTGGTGCCCATCAACCCCGACGCGCATTCCACGGGTGCGCTGGGCAACGTGCTGTACGGCGTGAACGTCGCGCGCAAGGCGTGGCTGACCGCCCCCCAGGTGCTGAACACGTGGGAGCTGGAGCCGCTGGAGGAGTTTTTTGCCGAGAGAAAGCAGAAAAGCGCGTCGTGAGCGCCTGAGGACGATCATGGAGCGGCTGGCGGAGACCTATCCCGACAGCCGCTGCTCGCTGGACTACCAGGACTCGCTGCAGCTGACCGTCGCCACCGTGCTCTCCGCGCAGTGCACCGACGCCGCCGTGAACCGCGCCACGCCGGCGCTGTTCGCGCGCTTCCGTACGGCCCAGGACTACGCCGGGGCGTCGCAGGAGGAGATGGAGGAGTACCTGAAGTCGCTCAACTTCTTCCGCAACAAGTCCAGGTCGCTGATCGGCCTGGGGCGGGCGCTGGTGGAGCGGCACGGCGGGGAGGTCCCGGTGGATCTCGATGCGCTGACGCAGCTTCCCGGCGTGGGCCGCAAGACGGCGAACGTGGTGCTGGGCGTCGGCTTCGGCATCGCGGAGGGCGTCGTCGTCGACACGCACGTCAAGCGCATCGCCGCGCGGCTGGGAATGACGCGGGAGGAAGACCCGGAGAAGATCGAGCAGGATTTGCTGAAGCTGCTGGACGAAAGCGACCGGGTCATCTTCACGCATCGCCTCATCGACCACGGCCGGGCCACGTGCACGGCGCGCCGACCGTTCTGCGAGCGCTGCCCCGTCGCGCACCTTTGTCCCACGGCACCCGCCGCCTATCGGGCGGTGGACAGCATGGTCGTGCCGTCTACGCGCTGACGGGCTTCTGGAAGTACAGGATCACCCCCAGCTCTCCGGCGTGGTTGGTGAACTCCACGAACTGGCTGGCGACGCCAATCCCTTGAACGGCCGCGAACACTTCTCTCAACGAGTACGCGTTCATCTCCATGATGGGACCAGCCGGGGCGGCGGGGCGGCTGAACAGCTTCTGCTTGAGCCTTGCCAGTGGCGCCCGCATCGGGCCGAGCACCGCTTTCCACGAACGGTCGCGCTGCACCGGGGCGTCAGGAATGCCACCTCGTACATCCGTCGTATCATACGTGACGTGCAGGCAGCCAACGCCTCCGTCGGTCAGCCGCTCCAGCAGCTTTCGAAAGATCATCGTGCCGCGGTCCCGGGGGATGTGTTGAAAAACGATGTAGGAGTGGATGAAGTCGAACTTGCCGTCCACTCTGGAAAGGTCGTCGTCGGAGAGTACGAAGGTCGCGTTGCCGATGCCCTGCGCCGAGCAGTTCTGCCGTGCTTCGGACAGCATGGATTCCGAGACGTCTACGCCCACGACCTCCGAGCCGAGTTCCGTGAAGGGAATTACCAGTCTTCCCACCCCGCACCCGAAATCCAGCACGCGCCGGGGTGAGAATCCCGCATCCAGACGGGTACGGACTACGTCGACCACCTTGGCGACGTGCTCCCTGCCCGAGTCGAAGAACTCCTGTCGGGCCGCATCGTCCATGTTCTTGCGACGAAACCGCTCCGCGGTCAAGACGCCGTGGTACGGATCCGTACGGCCGAACTCCTCCCAATCGTGGTCGGTGCTCATTCTCTGAGGTTTTCTGCAGGATGTGTTGTCCGCTCCAAGCCGCCGAGCCGCCGGTGGCGTCGTGGGGCGCGCCAGGCCTGCCCGCTGCGAATCCCGATGCTAGCATGAGACGGATCGGTCGGCAAGCTCCCGCCACGGGATCGTACCTCCCCGCAGAATGGGTCGCCGCACGGCCGGGCCGGCCCATACGATGCGCAGCGGGGCTGGCGCGGGCAGTCGCGCGGGGCGCGCGCGTGGTGTAGATTGCGCTCCTGAAGCCCTGGAATCGGCCGGTGGAACGATTGGGCCTGACCGGCACCGAACCCACGGGCGGAACCCCGTTCACCGACTCACGATCGCAATGAGCCGCACCCTCATTTCGCAACTGCTCGCCGGCGCCGTGCCCGCGGGCCAGGCGGTGACCGTCAAGGGCTGGGTCCGCACCCGCCGCGACTCCAAGGCGGGCCTTTCGTTCATCCACGTGCACGACGGCTCCTGCTTCAATCCCGTCCAGGTGGTGGCGAACCGCGACCTGCCCAACTACGCGGACGAGGTGCAGCGGCTGACGACGGGGTGCTCGGTGTCCATCGAGGGCGAGGTGGTGGCCACGCCGGGACGTCCGCAGCCGTTCGAGATCCACGCGCGCGCCGTGGAAGTGCTGGGGTGGGTGGACGATCCCGAGACGTACCCCATCCAGCCGAAGCAGCACTCGATGGAGTTCCTGCGCTCCGTCGCCCACCTGCGCGTGCGGACGAACACGTTCGGGGCGGTGGCGCGCGTGCGGAACACGCTGGCGATGGCGGTGCACCGCTTCTTCCACGAGCGCGGCTTCTTCTGGATCCACACGCCCATCATCACCACCAGCGACGCCGAAGGCGCCGGCGAGATGTTCCGCGTAAGCACGCTGGACCTGGCCAACCTGCCGCGGACGCCCGAGGGCGGGGTGGACTTCGGACAGGACTTCTTCGGCCGCTCGGCCTCGCTGACGGTCAGCGGACAGCTGAACGTGGAGGCGTACTGCATGGCGCTTTCCAACGTGTACACGTTCGGCCCCACCTTCCGCGCGGAGAACAGCAACACCACGCGCCACGCGGCCGAGTTCTGGATGATCGAGCCGGAGATCGCCTTCGCCGACCTGAACGACGACGCCGACCTCGCCGAAGACTTCCTGAAGGCCATCATCACCGACCTGCTGAAGGAGCGGCAGGACGACATGGAGTTCTTCGACGAGCGCATCCAGAAGGGCGTCGTCAAGCGGATGGAGGACGTGGTGCGCGCGCCATTCGAGCGGATGGAGTACACCGACGCCATTCGGCGGCTGGAGGCGTCGGGGAAGAAGTTCGAGTTTCCCGTCTCCTGGGGCGTGGACCTGGCCACGGAGCACGAGCGCTACCTGAGCGAGGAGCTGGTGGGCGGCCCGGTGGTGGTGATGAACTACCCCAAGGACATCAAGTCCTTCTACATGCGCGTGAACGAGGACGGCCGCACCGTTCGGGCGATGGACGTGCTGGCGCCGGGCGTGGGCGAGATCATCGGCGGGTCGCAGCGCGAGGAGCGGCTGGACGTGCTTGATGCGCGCATCGCCGAGATGGGGCTGGATGCCCAGGCATACTGGTGGTACCGCGACCTGCGCCGCTACGGCACCGTGCCGCACGCCGGGTTCGGCCTGGGATTCGAGCGGATGATCATGTACGCCACGGGGATGGCCAACATCCGCGACGTGCTTCCGTACCCGCGGACCCCGGGAAGCGCGGACTTCTGAGGGGGGAAGGATCTGTCGAGGCCTCGGCCGGGCTGGGGCGACTGAAGTCGCGGCTGGCAAATCACGAAGTCCGCCTTCGCGGACTGCACGGGAAAGCTCAGTGCCGGAAGCGAGTGGGGCGGGTGCGCACCAAACCCGGCAGTGCACCACGGCCTGTCATCCTGAGCCCCAGGCGCACCAAACCGGCCCGCGGTACAGGCTCTGCGGGGCGAAGGATCTAACTGCGGATGCTTCCCGGCCCGGGCGCGGCAGCGGTCACGGATGCGGAGGCCTCGGCTGGGCTGGGGCGACTAAAGTCGCGGCAACGACGGCCCGAAGTCCGCCTTCGCGGACTGCATGCGTAGTCGAGCGCGCGGCCCCAGCGGACGCGCACCGGGCTGGCTCCCTTCCCCCGCGCAGTTTGCGGGGGAAGGGCTGGGGATAGGGGGCGGCAGCCGCATGCGAACCGCCCAGCCTAATTCGGGATGAAGTTCTCCCCTCTCCGCCTGCGCAGCATGCGGGGAGGGGCCGGGGGAGGGGCCTCCGGCGGCATGCGAGGCAGCCCGTCGGACCCCGATCGAAGTTCGTCCGCGGCCTCGGCGGGGCTGGAGCGACTGGAAGTCGCGGCAACAAGGACCCGAAGTCCGCCTTCGCGGACTGCACGGGGAAAGCTCGGTGCGGGAGGCGAGTCGGGCGGGTGCGCTCACTCGCCTCGTTGCGTTTTACGTCGGGATGGGGGTTGTTGACCCTGGGCTGGATGGGTATCGTTGGAGAATGCTCATGCGGTCGCTGACCCCTATTCTACCTGGACGACAATCCGATGAAGAAGCTCAAGCTGAACCTGGACGCCATTCGCGTCACCTCGTTCGAAGCAGCGCCCACGCCCGCGCAGCCGGGGACCGTGCAGGCGCACGTCGCCACGCCCGCCTGCCCGCTGACGCTGGACGACAGCTGCTGGTGCACCGAACAGATGAGCTGCTGGTGCTGACGGGCTCCCGCTGAACCGCCCTCCGCGGGCGGCGGCGTACGCGAGGCGCGGACGAGGGTTTTCCCCTTTTCCGCGCCTCGCTGCATCTGGCCACGACACCCGCGGAATGGACGAACCCCCGCCGCCGGGGTACATTGGCGCGCCCGAGGAACACGGAAATCGACGAACCCGGACCGGAGCCCATGCCCGACCTTCCCAGCCGCGACGAAGCGCTCGCGCTGATGCACGAGCACGTGGAAAGCGAAAGCCTGCGCCGCCACATGTACGCCGTCGAGGCCGCCTGCCGCGCCTACGCCCGCACCTTCGGCGCCGACCAGGACACGTTTGGCTTGGCCGGGCTGCTTCACGACTTCGACTACGAGCGCTGGCCCGACGAGCACCCGCTGCGGGGCGCCGAGATGCTGCGGGAACGCGGATACCCCGAACCGATCGTGCGCGCCATCCTGGCCCACTACTCCGCCCGCACCGGGGTGGTGCCCGAGTCGCGCCTGGAGCGCACCCTTCACGCCTGCGACGAGATCACCGGCCTGATCACCGCCGCCGCCCTGGTGCGGCCCAGCCGGTCGGTGATGGACCTGGAGGCGAAGTCGGTGCTCAAGAAGATGAAGGACAAGCAGTTCGCCGCTGGCGTCGACCGCGACGACGTACGGCAGGCGGCCGAGGAACTGGGCGTGGAGCTCGCCGAGCACGTGCAGTTCGTCATCGAGGCCATGCGCGGCGTGGCTCCCGAACTCGGGTTGGCGGCTCCGGCCTGATCGCCGGAACGGCCGGGGGGATGCGCGCACGTGCAATAGCTCTGATACCTCTTTCGTATCAGAGCTATTGCATTTCAAGCGTACAGAAAGATGAGCGTTGCCGCGAGCGGTTGATGTTGATGGCAAAAGCACTTACTATTCAGAAGCAAGGTT
Source organism: Longimicrobium sp. (assembly GCF_036388275.1). Taxonomy (NCBI): domain Bacteria; kingdom Pseudomonadati; phylum Gemmatimonadota; class Longimicrobiia; order Longimicrobiales; family Longimicrobiaceae; genus Longimicrobium; species Longimicrobium sp. The sequence goes on along the minus strand of NZ_DASVSF010000073.1, from coordinate 4,857 downwards.
GAAGAACTCCGATATTTTCATTGCCATGTCGTTCACTCTGATTGCGTGCTTGGCCGCCGCCGCCGCCGCCGGCGTGTCGGTGCTCGCAGGCCGCCGGGCCCTGATGCCCCGCTGCCCGCGCTGCCAGGGCAAGGAGTGGGACAGGCGGCTGTGCGCGCCCCTGCTCTTCTGCCGGCGCTGCGCCAGCCGCATCGACCACACGGGCAAGCTGTACAACTGATCGGCCGCAGGGCCGCTCCTTCCGCCGCGGCGGTGCTCCCCCTGGGAAGCGCCGCCGCGTTCGCATCAGTCCAATCCGTTGCGATGCAAGCAGTTGCAGCCGAGGGTCGACAAACCCTCGCGCGGCGGCGGCCCGTGTGTTACTGTGTGAGGGTGGGCAGGGAAGGCATACCGATTCTCACGGGAGGAACGAATGAGGAAGCCGGTCAGCAAGCACGCGCTGAGGCGCGCCCTGGAGCAGGCAGCCAGCGAGGGGCTGGTGCAGTGGGAAGAGCCCACGGCCGCCGTCGTCGACCGCGTCTGGCACCTGATTTCCCGCGAGGCGCTGGACGGCAAGCCCGCGACCGGCGGAGCCCGGGCGGTCGCCGCCCGCCGCCGGCAGCCCGCCGCCGTCTGACCTCCGCGCGCGTCGCCGTGCCGGCGCCCAGCCGTACCCCGAGCCCCGGCCCAGGCCGGGGCTCGTTGCGTGGCGAGCTGCTGTTCAACCTCACCTTCCTGGGGCTGGCCGCCGCGCTGCTGGCCGCCGCCACCCGCACCGTCATGCAGGCGGCGGCGCCCGGCTCCGCCTGGCTGCTGGTGCTGCTGGTGCTCGCCGACACCGCCGCGTTCGTGCTGCTGGCCAATCACCTGATCGTGCGCCTGGTGCTGCGCCCCGTGCAGGCCGCCGTCGCCGCCGCCGAGGCCGTGGCCGGGGGCGACTACGAGCGCCGCGCCCCGGCGGCCGAGAGCCACGAGATGGCCGCGCTTTCCCAGGCGCTCAACCGCATGACCGACCAGCTGCTCGACAACCAGCAGCGGCTGGCCGACAACGTCCGCTCGCTCGACGAGACCAACCGCCGGCTCCTGGGCACCGAGCGCGAGCTGGTGGAGGCCGAAAAGATGGCCGGCGTGGGGCGCCTGGCCGCGGGCGTGGCGCACGAGATCGGCAACCCTTTGGCGGCGCTGATGGGCTACGCCTCGGTGCTGCGCCGCCGCGGGGCAGACCCGGAGCTGGTGGGCGGGCTGGAATCCGAGGCCCGCCGCATCGACCGCATCGTCCGCGGGCTGCTGGAGTACGCCCGCCCGGCGCCCCGGGAGCGCGAGCCCGTCGACGCCAACGAGTCCATCCGCCGCGCCGTGCACACCCTTCGCTCGCAGGGGCTGCTGGACGGGATCGACGTCGTCCTGCACCTCGCGGACGGCCTCCCCCCGCTCAGCGGCTCGCCCCACCTGCTGGACCAGGTGTGGGTGAACCTGCTCGACAACGCGCGCCGGGCCATGGAAGGGCGGGGAACCATCACCGTCACCACGGCGCTGGAGCGGTACCGCCCCGAGCGCCCGCTCCCCACCCGCCGCGCCGACGACCCGCCGGGGATCTCGTACGCGCACCTGCGGCGCCCCCGCGCGGCCTCCATCCGCGACCCCCACCGCATCGACTCCGACACCGAGACGCTGCGGGTGAGCGTCGAAGACACCGGCCCGGGCATATCCCCGGAGGCCGCCGACAAGGTGTTCGACCCGTTCTTCACTACCCGCGCGCCCGGCGAGGGCACGGGGCTGGGGCTTGCCATCGTCGCGAGCACGGTGGCAGACTTCGGGGGGCGCGTAGAAGTGGCCGCCGCGCCGGGCGGCGGGGCCGCCTTCGTCCTATCCCTTCCCACCAGGCGCCACCAGAGTTGAGCGACCGCCGGGTTCTGGTCATCGACGACGAGGCGGGGCTTCGTCACACCCTCCTGCTGATCCTTCGCGACGAGGGCTACCACGTGCTGGTGGCCGAGGACGGCGAGGCCGGGCTGCGCCTGGCCCTGGCCGAGCACCCGCAGCTGGTGCTGTGCGACGTGCGCATGCCGCGCATGGGCGGGCTGGAGTTCCTGGAGCGGTACGTGGAGGCCGGCGGCACCGCGCTGGTGGTGATGATGAGCGCCTACGGGGCCCTGGACCAGGCGGTCGAGGCCATGCGCCGCGGGGCCTACGACTACATCTCCAAGCCCTTCAACGCCGACGAGGTGATCCTCACCCTGCGCAAGGCCGAGGAGCGGGAGCAGCTTCGACGCGAGGTGGCACGGCTGAAGAAGGAGGTGGGCGAGGTCGCCGGCTTCGAGGAGGTGATCGGCGTGTCCGCGGCCATGCGCGAGGTGACGGACCTCGCCGCGCGCGTGGCCCCGTTCCCCTCCACCGTGCTGCTGACCGGCGAAAGCGGAAGCGGCAAGGAGGCCATCGCGCGGGCGGTGCACCGGGCGTCGGCCCGGCGCGAGAAGGCGTTCGTGGCCGTCAACTGCGGCGCGATCCCCGAAAACCTGCTGGAAAGCGAGCTCTTCGGGCACGAGAAGGGTGCCTTCACCGGGGCCGACCGGGCGCACGAGGGCTTGTTCGAGGAGGCGGACGGGGGAACGCTGTTCCTGGACGAGATCGGCGAGATGCCGCTGCCGCTGCAGGTGAAGCTGCTGCGCGTGCTGCAGGAGCGCACCGTGCGCCGGGTGGGCGGCACCGGCGAGCGGGCCGTAGACGTGCGCGTGCTGGCCGCCACCGCCCGCGACCTGGTGGACGAGGTGCGCGAGGGGCGCTTTCGCGAAGACCTGTTCTACCGCATCAACGTGGTGCAGGTGCACGTGCCGCCCCTGCGCACCCGCCCCGAGGACATCCCGGCGCTGGCCGCGCACTTCGTGCACCGGCACGCGCCCCGGCTGGGGATCGCCGATCCGGAGGTGCCGCGCGAACTCTTTCCCGTCCTCGCGGCGTACACGTGGCCGGGAAACGTGAGGGAGCTGGAAAACGTGATCGAGCGCGCGCTGGTACTTTCCGGCGGGAAAGTACAGGTAGAGCACCTTCCGCCGCACGTGCGCTCGGGCCGGCCCCCGTTCGAGGTGCTGGCCGACGACGGCGACCTGTCCGTCAAGCGCCGCCTTCCCTCACTGGAAAAGACGCTGATCGCCCGCGCCCTGGAACGGTCCGGCGGCAACCGCACGCGTGCGGCGGAAATGCTGGACCTTTCCGTCCGCGCCCTCACGTACAAGATCCGCGACTACGGGCTGGAGTAGGGGCTGGACCCATGACGAGAAAGCGACGAAGCCGCCCGGAAGGCGGCTTCGTCGCTTGGTGCGTGAACCCGGTGGATCAGCAGGAGCCTTCTGCCACCGCGCCCACTTCGCTGACGCGGAACGACTTGAGTCCCAGCGAGGGGTCGCGGGGGGTGGCGCACGCCACGTACGAGCTGCCATCCGCCGCGCCCAGCTGAAACGAGTAGTACTCCCCGTCCGCGAAGTTCACGCCCGACCCTTCCAACTCGCTGATGTCGGTGGCGAATAGCCCCGCCTTCTGCTGATGGCGCTGCTGAAGCGTGTGCAGCTGCTTCAGGATGGGTCCCGCCTCGGACTCCTTGGCCCGCTTGGCGACCTGGCTCATCTTGGGAACGGCGATCGCGGCCAGGATGCCGATGATGACCACGACGATCATCAGTTCGATCAGGGTGAAGCCCTTTCGTCCATGCATGGTGCTGCTCCGCTGGTCGCGCCGCGGAGGCGCGGTAGGTGTGCTCTAGAGCGAAGGGGGCCGAGAGATTGCTCGTCCCGGCCCCCCTCTGAAGGCAGCTCAGCCGCCAGACCGTCAGCCGTTACGAGATGGCGCAGGTCTTGGTCTCGGTGGCCAGGCTGTGCACGTTGCCGTCGGTGCCGCCGGGGGTCGCCGTCGCCACGCCCGCCGAGTAGCTGAAGTTGAAGTACTTGGCGGTGGGGGCCGACCAGCCGACCTGCTCCAGGCCCGTGGCGCCGGTCAGGGCGGTCGCGTCGGTGCCCTTCTGGTCCTTGTAGGTCTGCGCCAGCGTGCAGATCTGCTTCAGCACCGTGCCGGCCTCGCCCTGCTTGGCGTTCTTCGACACCGCGTTGAACTTCGGGATGGCGATGGCGGCCAGGATGCCGATGATGACCACGACGATCATCAGTTCGATCAGGGTGAAGCCCTTGTTGTCGCGGAGGTTCTTCATGGTCTTGCTCCAGTGTGTTCTGGCTCGTGAGCCGGGGGGAGATCAGCACGCCCTCGTGCTGGCTGGCAGAAGGTAAAGCAACGGGTGTACCACGCATCCCGCATCCCGCAAGTCGCTGTCAGAGAGGGATTTAGCGAGTTCCTTGCACCGCCGGAGCGAGTTCCTGCCGGGGCAAACTGCGCGGATGCATGCAGAATGCTTTACGTGGCGCGCCTGCCGCCTGCCTGGCCCGAGCTGCACGGAAGCGCCCTCCCCCGGGAGGGCGGGCGCGGGCAGGCGGCACGCACGAAAAACGCGGAAGGGGGCCGGGAGGAAAATCCTCCCGGCCCCCTTCCGCAGGCGAACCCGCCAGACCGTCAGCCGTTACGAGATGGCGCAGGTCTTGGTCTCGGTGGCCAGGCTGTGCACGTTGCCGTCGGTGCCGCCGGGGGTCGCCGTCGCCACGCCGGAGGCGTAGCTGAAGTCGAAGTACTTGGCGGCGGGGGCCGACCAGCCGACCTGCTCCAGGCCCGTGGCACCGGTCAGGGCCGTCGCGTCGCTGCCCTTCTGGTCCTTGTAGGTCTGCGCCAGCGTGCAGATCTGCTTCAGCACCGTGCCGGCCTCGCCCTGCTTGGCGTTCTTCGACACCGCGTTGAACTTGGGGATGGCGATGGCGGCCAGGATGCCGATGATGACCACGA
>NZ_DASVSF010000072.1 GCF_036388275.1 Longimicrobium sp. | reverse complement strand
CGGCGAGGACGGCGGCCACCATCTCGGGCCCGCGCTCCAGGCAGAGGGCCACGCGCACCTCCGGCCCCACCCCCCGCGAGCGGAGGTCGTGCGCCAGCCGGTTGGCCCGCGCGTTCAATTCCGCGTAGCTCAGGCGCTCGTCACCGAAGATCACCGCCGTGGCGCCGGGCGCGCGCTCCACCTGCCGCTCGAACAGCTCGTGGATGCACGACGACGCCGCGTACTCCGCGCCGGTGCGGTTCCACGCCTCCAGCACCCGCGCGCGCTCCGCCTCGCCGAGCAGCTCCACCCGCGAAAGCCGCACGTCCGCGTCGGCGGCCACCTGCTCCAGCACCCGCTGCAGGTGGCCGAGCATCCGCCGGACCGTGCCGCGCTCGAAGAGGTCCGTGGCGTAGCTGAGGCGCGCGCGGACGCCGTCTGGCCCCTGCCACAGCTCCAGGGTGAGATCGAAACGAGCCACCTCCTCCTCCGCACCCCCCGCCACCTTCAGCGGCAGCGCGGGCCCCGCCGCCTGCGCCGGAGCCGCCGCCGTCGCGGCCGGTCCGCCGCCCACGCCGTGCTGGTTGTGCAGGATGATGACGGCCTGCACCAGCGGGGCGTGGGTCAGCGAGCGCTCGGGGTTCAGCTCCTCCACCAGCTTCTCGAACGGGAGTGCCTGGTGCTCGAAGGCGCCCAGCGTGGCCTCGCGCACGCGCCCCAGTAGCTCGGCGAAGGTGGGATCGCCGGCGAGGTCGCCGCGCAGCACCAGCGTGTTCACGAAGAACCCGACGATCCCCTCCACGTCCGCGGTGCCGCGGTTGGCGACCGCCGTGCCCACCAGCACGTCGTCCTGGCTGGCGTAGCGGCCCAGGAGGAGCTGAAAGGCGGCCAGGTACACCATGAACGGCGTGGCGTCGTGCGCCCGCGCCAGCGAGTCGACGCGCGCGGGGAGGCCGGCGCCCAGGACGCCGCCGACGGAGGCGCCGCGCTGGGTGCGCACGGGAGGCCGCGGGCGGTCCGGCGCGATCTCCAGCAGCGTGGGTGCCCCCTCCAGCGCGTCGCGCCAGAAGCCCACCAGCCCCGCGAGCGCGTCGCCGGAAAGGCGCTCGCGCTCGTGGAGGGCGTGGTCGCCGTACTGCAGCGGGAGCGGCGCCAGCGGCGAGGGCTCGCCGCGCGAGAAGGCCTCGTACAGCGCCTTCAGCTCGCGCTCCAGGATACCGGTGGACCAGCCGTCGGTGATCGCGTGGTGCAGGTTCCAGAGCAGGGCGTGCTCGTCGGCCGCCAGCCGGACCAGGGAGGCGCGGAAGAGCGGGCCCTCCTCCAGCCGGAAGGGGGCCGCGGCGTCCGCGCGCGCCAGCCGCTCCACCTCCGCGTGCACCGCGTCGGGGGCGACGGCGGAGAGGTCCGTCACCTCCAGCCGGAAGGGCGCGTGCGGGGCGACCACCTGCACCGGCTCTTCGCCGCGCGCCTCCAGGTGCGTGCGCAGCGTCTCGTGGCGCCGCACCAGCTCGTCGACGGCGCGCTCCAGGGCTGCCACGTCCAGGGGACCGGGGATGCGCCAGACGCGGGGCATCGAGTAGGCGGTGCTCCCCGGCTGCAGGCGATCCAGCAGCCACAACCGCCGCTGCGCGAACGACGCGGGAAACTCGGATGGGCGCTCGCCGCCGCCGTGCCCGGCCGACGCCGCGACTGCGCCGCCCTTCAGCTTCAGCTTCAGGAGCCTCCGCTTTTCGGGCGACAGCTGGGCCAGCCGGGTGTCGATATCAGTCATGTCCTGCTCTGTATGCGATGGGCTTCCGACGAGCCGGAGGCGCCGGGTGCCTGGTGCTTCGCGACTGCGGGGCCCGTCGGAGTCGTGTCGAGATCACCCATGGGTGGCATCGTCGTCGAGCAGCGCGCCCAGGCGCGCGAGCTCCTCCGGGTCGAACTGGGCGAGCAGCGCGTGCACGACGTGCTGGGCGAGCGTGGAAAGCACCGGCTTTTCGAACAGGTCGGCGATCCCCACCTCCGCGCCCAGCACCTGCCGCACACGCGAGATCACGCGGACGGCCAGGAGCGAGTGCCCGCCCAGCTCGAAGAAGTGGTCGTGGCGGCCCACCCGTTCCAGGCCCAGCACCTCGGCCCAGATCCCGGCCAGCGCCTCCTCCGTCTCCCCCTCCGGCGCCTCGTAGCCGTGCCGTGCACCGCTTTCCCCCTCGGGCGCGGGGAGCGCCCGCCGGTCCAGCTTGCCCGTCGGGGTCAACGGCATCGCGTCGAGCCGCACGTACGCCGCCGGCACCATGTACTCCGGCAGTGCCGCGCCCAGGTGCGCCCGCAGCGCCTCCGCCCCGGCCGTCTCCTCACCCACCACGTACGCCACCAGCCGCCGGTTCCCCGGCGCGTCCTCGCGCGCCAGGACGACGGCCTCGCGCACGCCCGCGTGCTCGGCCAGCCGCGCCTCGATCTCGCCCAGCTCGATGCGGAAGCCGCGCACCTTCACCTGGTGGTCGCGCCGCCCCAGGAACTCCAGCTCCCCCGCGGCCAGCCAGCGGGCGCGGTCGCCGGTGCGGTACACCCGTGCGCCGGGTGTGGCGGAGAACGGGTCGGGGACGAACGCCTGCGCGGTCGCCGCCGGCCGGCCCAGGTAGCCGCGCGCCAGGGTCCCGCCGATGCACAGCTCTCCGGGCACGCCCAGCGGCGCCGGCTCGCCCCACCCGTCCAGCACGTACGCCGCGCGCCCGCCCAGGGGGCGGCCCACGGGAACGTGCACCGCCCCCTCCGGCACCGTGTGCGGAACGTCGTACGCCGTGCAGGTGACCACCGCCTCGGTGGGACCGTAGCCGTTCACCAGCCGCACGCCGGCCGCGGGTCCGGCCGCCCAGTCGCGCGCCGCCGCCGGGCTCATCGCCTCGCCGCCGGTGATCACCAGCCGCACGGTGCGGGCGAGCAGCTCCAGCGCGTCCGTGTCCGCCGCCAGCTGGTGCCAGTACGCCGTCGGGGGATTGACGACGGTGAGCCCCTGCTCCGCCGCCTGCCGCACCAGCTCCAGCGGGGTGGGGACCTCGTTTCCGCGCACGACCACGCAGGCGCCGGCCGAGAGCGGGGCCAGCACCTGCTCCACCGAGACGTCGAAGCCCACCGCCGCGAAGTGGAGCACCCGGTCCGCCGGGGTGAGCCCGTACGCCGCCCCCGCCGCGCGGCAGTGCGCGGCGGCGGCGGCGTGGGCCACGCCCACGCCCTTGGGCGTGCCGGTGGAGCCGGAGGTGTAGATGACGTACGCCAGCGCGGCGTGCGGAACGTCGAGCCCGAGGTCGCCGCCGTTCTCCCCCTCCGCCTCCGCGGGAGAGACGACCGTCCCGGCGAAGCCCTGCAGCCCCGGCTCGCGCGTCACCAGCACGGCGGCGCCCGCGTCGGCCGCCAGCGCGGCACGGCGGCCGGCCGGGAGCGACGGGTCCAGCGGCAGGTACGCGCCGCCGGCCTTGAGCACCGCCAGCAGCGCCACCACCAGCTCCGCGGAGCGCTCCAGCATCACCCCCACGCGCCCCTCCGGGCCCACCCCGGCCGCGCGGAGCCGCCGCGCCAGCCGGTTGGCGGCCGCGTTCAGCTCCGCGTAGGTGAGGCGGTCACGGCCAAAGACCACGGCCTCCGCGTCGGGCGCGCGCTCGACCTGCGCCTCGAAGAGCGCGTGCACGCACCCCCCGCCCTGAGCCGCGGCCTCCTTCCGGCTCCACTCCTCCACCACCACCCGGCGCTCGTCCTCCGGGACGATCTCCAGCCGGTGCACCCGCCGGGTCTGGTCCGCGACCATCCCCTCCAGCACGTGCCGCAGGTATCCGGCGTAGCGCTCCACCGTTTCCCGCTCGAAGAGCGCGGAGGCGTACGTCACGCTCCCCGCGATCCTCCCGCCCTGCTCCCAGAGCGCAAGCGACAGGTCGACGTGCGCCGTCGCAAGCGCCGCCGCCTGCGCCGGCGAGGCCGACTTGCCCGACGGGCCCGCCCCGCCCCGCGGCGCGGCCGGCCCCATCGGCCCCATCGGCGCCAGGGTGAGGCCGGGGAGCCCGGCGCCGCCGCCGGGGGCGTTCTGCCAGGTGAACATCGCCTGGAAGAGCGGCGCGTGCGCCATGCTCCGCGTGGGGTGGACGAGCTCCACCACCTGCTCGAAGGGGATGTCCTGGTGATGCTGCGCGCCCAGCGCGCGCTCCTTCACCCGCGCCAGCAGTTCCGCCACCGTCGGCGCGTCAGCCATCTCCACGCGCACGGGGAGCATGTTCACGAAGAATCCGATCAGCCCCTCGATCTCCTCCCGCCCCCGGTTGGCGGTCGGCGTGCCGACCACCACCTCGTCCTGCCCCGACAGGCGGGAAAGCACCGCCGCCCACCCCGCCAGCAGCGTCATGAAGAGCGTGGTCCCGTGCCGCCGGGAAAGCTCCTTGAGCGCGGCCGAGAGCGCCTCGTCCAGCCCGATGTCGATCATCCCGCCGGAGAAGTCCTGCCGCGCCGGGCGTGCGTGGTCCGTCGGGAGCTCCAGCAACTCGGGCGCGCCGGCCAGCGTCCGCGTCCAGTACTCCGCCTGCTCCCCAAGGACCTCGCCCTCCACCCAGCGGCGCTGCCAGGCCGCGTAGTCGGCGTACTGCACCGCGAGCGGCGGAAGCGGATCGGGCCGCCCCGCGCGGAACGCTCCGTAGAGGGCGACCAGCTCGCGGGTGAACACCCCCATGCTCCAGCCGTCGGAGACGATGTGGTGCATGGTGATGAGCAGCACGTGGTCGTCGCCGCCGCCGATCTGCACCAGCCGGCCGCGGATCAGCGGCCCGCGCTGCAGGTCGAACGGCGCGCCCGCCTCCTCCGCCATCAGCCGGCCAAGCTCCGCCGGCCCTTCGGCGTGGCCGCGGAGGTCGTGCTCCGCGAGAGGGAACGGGCTCTCCTCGGCCGGCGCGATCCGCTGCACCGGCGCGCCGTCCACCTCGATGAAGACCGTGCGCAGCGCCTCGTGCCGCGCCACGATCCGGCCCAGCGCCCGCCGCAGCGCGGGCCGGTCCACCTCGCCCCGCAGCCGCTGCCGCACCGTGATGTGGAACGCCGCGCCCGCGTCCCCCAGCCGTTCGATGAACCAGAGCCGCTGCTGCGCGAACGAGAGCGGGAGATCGCCCCCCCGCTCCACCGGCTCGATGGCCGGCAGCTCGGCGCGCGACGCGGTTTCCAGCCCCCGCGCGAAGTCGGCCAGCACGGGCCGGGCGAACAGGTCGCGCAGCGCCACCTGCACCGCCAGGCGCTGCCGCACCCGCGAGATCACCTGCACAGCAAGGAGCGAGTGCCCGCCCAGGTCGAAGAAGCTGTCACGGCGGCCCACCCGCTCCACGCGCAGCACCTCGGCCCAGATGTCGGCCACCGCCTGTTCGGTCTGGGTCGCCGGGGCCTCGGAGCCGCGCGTGGCGAGCGCGTCGCCCTCCGGCGCCGGGAGCGCCCTGCGGTCCACCTTGCCCCCGGCGGTCACCGGGAACGCGTCCAGCCGCACGAAGGCCGCCGGCACCATGTACGACGGCAGCCGCCCGGCCAGGTGCGCCCGCAGCGACTCCACGTCCAGTCCCTCGTCGGCCAGGCAGTACGCCACCAGCCGCCGTTCGCCGGGCTCGTCCTCGCGCGCCAGCACCACCGCGTCGCGCACGTCCGCGTGCTCGGCGAGCCGTGCCTCGATCTCGCCCAGCTCGATCCGAAAGCCGCGCACCTTCACCTGGAAGTCGGTGCGCCCCAGGAACTCGATGGTCCCCTCCGCCCGCCACCGCCCCAGGTCGCCCGTGCGGTACAGCCGCGCCCCGGGCTCACGGGCGAACGGGTCCGGCACGAACCGCCCGGCCGTCAGCCCCGGACGGTCCAGGTAGCCGCGCGCCACCTGCCCGCCCCCGATGTACAGCTCTCCCGACACCCCCACCGGCACCGGCCCGCCCCGCGCGTCCAGCAGGTACACGCGCGTGTTCGCCACCGGCCGGCCGATGGAGCGCCAGGTGGCGGGATCGGCCGCCATCTCGCGCATCGTGGCGTTGACCGTCGTCTCGGTGGGGCCGTACGTGTTCAGGAGCGGCGGCCGGTGCCCGTCCCTCCCGAACCACGCCTGCAGCGCCGCGGGCTCCACCGCCTCGCCGCCGATGGCCAGCAGGCGCACGCTCGGCGGGATGGCGGCCGAGGGCTCGTCGAGCAGGAGCTGCCAGAAGCGCGTCGGGAGGTCGAGCACGCTCACCCCGTTCTCCGCGCACCGGCCCCAGAAGGTGTGCGCGCCCTCCAGCCATGCCTCGGTGCGCAGCACCAGCGCCGCCCCCGTGAGGAGCGTGCCGAAGATCTCCTCCACCGCGGCATCGAAGGCGACGGAGGCGAACTGCAGGAAGCGGTCGCCCGCCCCGAGGCCAAAGCCCGCCTGGACGGCGGTGACCTGCCGGACCACGGCGCGGTGGGTGACCATCACCCCCTTGGGCCGCCCCGTGGAGCCCGAGGTGTAGATCACGTACGCCAGGTGCTCCGGCTGGAGCGTCCCGCGCCCAGGGTTCGCGTCCGGCCCGGGGTTCGTCTCCGACCCGGCCGACCAGACGGGCGAGCCGGCATCCAGCTCGAGCACCGGCACGCCCGTGCCCGCGAAGCGCGCCGCCAGCGAGCCGTGCGCCAGCACCGTCACCGGCGCGCTGTCCTCCACCTGCCAGCGCAGGCGCTCCTCCGGGTACGCCGGGTCGAGCGGAACGTACGCCCCGCCCGCCTTGAGCACCGCCAGCAGGCCGGCGATCATCTCCGGCGTGCGCTCGGCGCAGATCGCCACGCGCGTGTCCGGGCCCACGCCGAGCCCGCGGAGATGATGCGCCAGCCGGTTGGCGCGGGCGTTCAGCTCCGCGTACGTGAGCGCCCCGCCCTCGAAGACCACGGCGATCGCTCCCGGCGTCTCCTCCGCCCGCCGCTCGAAGAGCTCGTGCACGCAGCCGTCGGCGGCGGAGGGGAGATCCGTGGCGTTCCACTCCTCCACCACCCGCGCGCGCTCCGCCGGGGACATCAGCTCCAGCCGCGCCACGCTCCGGCGCTCGTCGGCCACCATCTGCGCGAGCACCCGCCGCAGGTAGGCCGCGTGGCGCTCCATCGTCTCCGGGTCGAAGAGCGCCGTCGCGTACTCCAGGGCACCGACGATCCGCGTGCCCCGCTCGGAAAGGGTGAGCGACAGGTCGAACTGCGCCGACGCCTCCGAGGGCGCGCCCGACTGGGTGGCCGCCGCCTGCCGCGGCCCCGCTCCCGGCGCACCCCCCGCGGAATCCAGCGCCAGCCCCGAAAGCTCCAGGTTGCGCTCGGGCATGTTCAGCCAGTTGAACATCACCTGGAAGAGCGGCGTGTGCGCCAGGCTGCGCACCGGCTGCAGCAGCTCCACCACCTGCTCGAAGGGGATGTCCTGGTGCTGCTGCGCTTCCAGCGCCCGGTCCTTGGCCCGCCGCAGCAGCTCCGCCACGGTGAGCGAGCCGGAGACGCCCACCCGGATCGCCAGCGTGTTCACGAAGAAGCCGATCAGCCCCTCGATTTCGTGCCGCCCCCGGCCCGCCACCGGGCTGCCGATCACCACGTCCTCCTGCCCCGAGAGGCGCCCGAGCACCACCGCCCACGCGGCCAGGAACATCATGTACAGCGTGCCCCCATGCCGCCGGGTCAGGGCCTTCAGCCCCGCCGTCAGCTCCGCGTCCAGCTCGATCCACACCTCGCCGCCGGTGAAGTCCTGCCGCGGCGGACGCGGCCGGTCGGTGGGCAGCTCCAGCAGCGCGGGCGCGCCGGCCAGCATCTTCTTCCAGTACTCCGCCTGCCCCTTCAGCACCTCGCCGTCTACCCAGCGCCGCTGCCACACCGCGTAGTCCGCGTACTGGATCGGCAGCGCGGGAAGCGGATCCGGCTCGCCGTTGCGGAAGGCGGCGTAGAGCGCGCTCAGCTCACGGGTGAACACCCCCATGCTCCACCCGTCGGAAACGATGTGGTGCATGGTGATGTGCAGCACATGGTCATCGTCCGCCAGCCGGACCAGGTGCCCGCGGATCAGCGGCCCGCGGGCCAGGTCGAACGGCGTGGCCGCCTCCCTGGCCAGCAGCCGGCCAAGCTCCGCCCCGGCCTCCGCGTGGCCGCGGAGGTCGTGCTCGGCGAGCTGGAAGGGGCTCTCCTCCGCCGGCACGATCCGCTGCACCTGGTCGGCGTCCACCTCCGCGAAGGTGGTGCGCAGCGCCTCGTGCCGGGCGACCACCCGGTTCAGCGCGCGGACTAGCGCATTCCGGTTCAGCTCGCCTGTCAGCCGCATGCGGGTGGGGATGTGGTAGACCGCGCCGGGGATCCCGAGCTGGTCCAGGAACCAGAGCCGCCACTGCGCAAACGACAGCGGCAGCGGTCTGCTCCGGTCCACCGGCTGGATCTGCGACAGCGTCGCCGGGGCCTGCCTGGGCGCGTTGGCCTCGAGCAGCTCGAGGAGAGCCAGGCGCTCGGCGGGCGAAAGATTCTGCATGCTCAAGGACAGCTAGCTCGGTGCTCTAGGGACACGCTCGAGGTACGTCGTCTCTGCGCGGGGCTCGCGAACGAGCCGCGCACGGGTTTCGGGCCGAACCGGGCGAGCCGCGGGGCCGGCGATCGCCAGGCGCCCGGTGCGGGCGAGGTTCCAGCGCGGCCGCGCTTGCCACGAGCGGATGCCGTACGCCGTGGGGGGTGACGACGCCCATCCCCTGCTCCGCAGCGCCAGCTCCAGCCGCGCCGGGGGCCTCGCTCCCGCGCATGACGACGCAGGCGCCGGCCGAGCGCGGCGCCTGCATCTGCTCCAGCGACACGTCGAACCCGGCCGCCGCGAACCGCATCACCCAGGCGGCGGCATGCGCGTACACCGCCTCGGCCGCTCGGCGGTGCGCGGCGGCTTCGGCGTTGCAGCGAGTTGACGAGGGTGAAGGGTGTGGTCTCAGGCGTGGGCCGTTCCGGCCACCGCGGGCCCGGTCAGGCAGCCGAGGCGTGGGCCGGCCCCGCCGCGGGCACCTGCGTGCGGTGGCGGACGGGCATGGACCAGATGCGGTTCATCCACGCCGAGCGGGTGCCGGTCGCGGGGCCGTCCAGCTCCAGCTCGGCGATGCGGTCCAGGTGCGCCTCCAGGAACATGCGGATCACCAGCGAGCCGATGCGCCCCCCCGGACAGAAGTGCGGCCCGTATCCAAAGGAAACGTGCCGGTTGGGCTTGCGCCCCACGTCGAAGGTGTCGGGGTTGGCGAACACCTCTTCGTCGCGATTGGCCGAGGCGTAGCACAGCACCACCTTCTGCCCGCGGCGGATGCTGTGGCCCTCGTACTCCACGTCCGCCGTCGCCGTCCGGCGAAAGTAGACCACGGGCGACACCCAGCGGACCAGCTCGTCCACCGCCACGGGAAGAAGGGAGCGATCCTCGCGCAGCCGGCGCAGCTGCTCCGGGTGCTCGAGCAGCGCCCGGACGCCGCCGGCGATGGTGCTGGCCGTGGTGTCGAACGCCCCGGCCATCAGCGGAAACCAGTACACCAGGAAGAACTGCTCCGGCGTCATCCCCTGGGGCGCCTCGCCGTGCACCAGCGTGCTCAGCAGCGTGGGCCCGGGGGGCTCCGCCCGAAGCCGGCGGAACAGGTCGAAGCCGTATTCGTACAGCGCCTTGGCGGCCTCGATCACTCCCGCGCCGTGCTGGCAGAAGACCGGGTCTTCCATGGCGTTGATGGTGAGCACACAATCCCGCATCCGCGCCAGGTCGCTGTCCGGAACGCCCAGGAACAGGCCGAAGAGGACCTCGACGGGAACCCGCAGCGCCACCTCGGAGGCGAAGTCGAAGCCGGGGCGGCCGGCAACGTCGTCCACGATGCGCGCGCAGACGGCGCGGACGCGGTCCTCCATGGCCAGCAGCGACGCCGGGGCCAGCATGGCGGTGGCGAGCGGCCGGAAGCGCGCGTGCTGCTCGGGGCCAAAGGTCATCAGGTTGTCGGCGATCATCGCCAGCGACGGAAACGTGCCCCACAGGGCGCGCGGCAGCGGATCGGCCAGGATCGGCGCGTGGGTGGCGAAGCGCGCCGGGTCGCGGGAGATGGACACCACGTCGCGGTGCCGGGTGACCAGCCAGAAGCCGTCGCCGCGCACCTGCGACGCCTGGTGCCAGGCGAACGGCGCTTCCCGCCGCAGGCGCGCGAACTCGGCGTACGGGGTGCCGTGCACGTACTGATCGGGATCGTCGAACCTGAATTCCGTCATCCCAGCTGCTCCTGAAGGGCGGGATCATCCCCACCGCGATGTCTACGTCCGTACGGCGTCCCCAAGGGAGTGCCGGGCCACGGCGCCCCTGATCGGGCACACGCGGAGGAGCTTCCCTAGCCGTCAGAATATCACCCTCTCTTTCTCTTTCGACAAGCCGCCCGGCGCCACACGTTCCCGTGCCTCGTCCATCGCGCGCGACAGCGCCCCGCCGAGCGCGGCGGCGTTCGGCGGCCGCATCATCGACAGGTGGGTCCCCGGGACGGGCGTCACCCGGAGCAGCCACTCGGGATGGAAGTCGCCCCAGCCACGCGTCGTGTCCGCTTCGGGGCTTTGCTGGGCGGGGAACTGGTGGACCAGGACGGGAATCGGCTGCGGCGAGTACTCGCGCAGGGCGGCCTGGTGCCCGCGCAGCCGGTCGCGCACTGCCCGGGCCTGCGCCAGGGTCACGTAGATCGGAAGCAGCCCCTCGTTGCGGCACCTCTGGACGAACGTTTCCAGGTCCTCGTCCGCGCCCGCCACGGCCTCCTCGCCGGAGTCCGCGCCCCCGCCGCCGGGCAGGGTGTCGGCGGTGCGGAGCGCGTTCAGGATGAGCGCGTGGTCGAGCCCCCAGTCCCGCGATTCGGCGGGACCTTCGGCCGCGCGGATGCGGGCCGGGTGGTAGCTGTCGAACATCCCCACGAACTCCACGATCTCGTCCCGTCCGATCAGCTGCGAGGCGATCTCGTAGGCCAGCACCCCGCCGAACGACCACCCCGCCACCCGGTACGGCCCCGAGGGCTGCACCTCGCGGATCATCCGCACCAGGCGTGTCGCCATCCCCTCGACGGTGCGCAGCGGCGGCTCCGATGGCGACGGCGCCGG